>CADCTH010000214.1 GCA_902805495.1 uncultured Actinomycetospora sp. | reverse complement strand
CGCACGCCATGGCCTCGAGCGGCACGAGGCCGAACGGCTCGTAGACCGGCACGCAGGCCACGGCGTCCGCCGCGCGGTACAGCGCGGGCAGCGCGTCCTGGCCCACCGCGCCGAGGAACGTGACGCGGTCCGCAACGCCCTCGGCCCGGGCGCGGGCACGCAGCCGCGCGACCTCGGGGTCGACGTCGCGGCCCGCGGCGGGCGGGCCGCCGACGATCACCGGCACGACGTCGTCGGGCAGGCACCCCAGCGCGCCGATGACGGTGTCCACGCCCTTGCGCGGCACGAGCCGGCTCACGGTCAGGACGCGGAAGCGCTCGCCGCGGGCCGCGGCGGGCACAGCCGGCCCCTCCGGCCGGAAGTGCTCGACGTCGACGCCGCACGGCACGACGGTCGTCTGGTCGGTGGCGACACCGAGCGCGAGGAGCTCCTCGACCTCCTCGCGGCACGTGGCCAGCACGCGGTCGACCGACGCGCCGAGGTCGCTCTCGACGGCGACGCGGCGCGCGGGGCTCGTGTCCTCGACGCCCTGGTGGCGGCGCTTGACCGAGCCCAGGGCGTGGAAGGTCTGGACGATCGGCACGCCGAGGGCGCGGGCGGCGGGCAGGGCCGCCATCCCCGACATCCAGAAGTGCGCGTGCACGACGTCGGGACGCTCGGTGGCGTCGGAGCTCCAGCAGGCCGCGAGCTCGTCGGAGAACGCGTCCATGTGGTCGACGAGGTCGTCCTTGGCCAGCTCGCGTGCGGGACCGGCGTCGACGTGGTCGACGACCACGGAGCCGGCCGCCGGCCCCGACCCGGTCAGCGGCACGCGTCGCGGGGTCGCCGGGTCGGTGCGGCGGGTGTGCACGACGACCTCGTGGCCGGCGTCGGCCAGCGCCAGCGCCAGTGCACGCACGGCGACGTTCTGGCCGCCGGCGTCGACGCCGCCGAGACCGCTGGACGCGGCCAGCGGGCTGGCGTGCTCGGACACCATGGCGATCCGCATGCGCACTCCTCCCTCGGTCCCGCGCGGGGACCGGGTGTTCTCTTCGGGCGACGGCCGGGGCGCGCCGCTGACGTCGGGAGGGCGTGGCCGACCGTCGTGGTCGGCAGGCCCCGGGGCGTCAGACGGCGGGTTCCAGCCGGCCCGGGGACCGGGCGGACCCGGCGGCGGCGTCCTCGTCGACGGCGGCACCCAGCACGGCCTCGTCCAGGAGGTCGTCCCAGTCGGCCAGGAACCGGTCCACGCCGTGCCGTGCCAGGGCCGACGCGCGGCCGGCGGCGCCGGCGGCCCGGGCCAGCTCGGGGTCGTCACGGTAGGACCGCAGTCCGTCACGCAGGACATCGAGGTCGGTGGCGACGACGCCGGCGTCGGCCGGCACGTCGACGGCGGCCTCGGTGGTGGCGAGCGCCACCACGGGCATCCCCAGCATCATCGCCTCGATGAGCGAGAGCCCCAGCGACGTCCACCGCACGGGGTGCAGGTAGACGCGGTGGCGCGCCATCTCGGTGTGCAGGCGGTCCTGCGGCAGGTCGCCGCCGATCGCGATGCCGGGGTGGGTGACGGCCTCGCCGAGGCGCTCGCTGCCGATCCCGTAGACGTCGAGACCGACGTGGTCGGCGAATCCCGCGAGCAGGTCGGTGCCGGTGACGCGACCGCGGCGCACCGGCTCGTTGACGACGACGGCGGCCCGGTCGAGCTCGCCGGTGTAGCGCTCACCCGGGTCGAGCACCCCGTGCTCGACCACGCGGACCGGCGCCCGGCCCGTGTCCCACATGAGGGCGTTGAAGTGGGTGACGTGCACGACCGGGATGTCGTCCCGGTCGGCCAGCGGGTGCCGGGCGTTCGGCACGTCGCCCTTGGGCGTGTTGTGCTCGACGAACAGCGCGGGCACGTCCCGGCCGGGTCGTCGACCGGTCCAGCGCTCGGTGAGCTCGATCTCCTCGGGGCGCTGCAGCACCACGACGTCGATCTCGTCCGCCCGCTCCCGCAGCTGCTCGGGGGTGGCCTCCTCGGCTCGCGCGGGCCAGTCCCACGCCGCCGGCCGTCCGCCGCCCCACGGCCCGCCCTCGGGCAGCACCGGCAACAGGCACGTGTGCCGGCCCTGGACGAAGGCCGTGCTCCAGGAGCCGTGGACGTGCCAGTGCAGGACGGTCCGCGCGGGGCCCCGGGCTGTTCCCGGGGTCGGCGTGCGGGTGGGCGGAAAGGTCACCGGCGAGGTATTGGTTGCGCGTCGAACCCATAAACTCCGCCCGGGGAACTACTACTCTCCGTAGATCAATCGGGCGACGGCATCGACGATATGTGCACCCCGTACCGAGTCCAGGCACGGGTGACCAGGCACGGGGCAGGTCCGGGCCCGGGTTCCGCGGCACGGAGCGTCCTGATCGCCCAGCAGGATCCGTCGCACTCCGTAGGGGGCCCATCGCTCCGGCGGCACCACGGGGGCGAAGAGCGAGACCACCGGCACGCCCACCGCGGCGGCCAGGTGCGCGGGGCCCGTGTTGCCGACCACGACCGCGCCCGCGCCGGCCAGGACGGCGGCCAGGGCCCCGAACGACGTGTGCCCGCCGAGATCGACACCGCGGCCGTCGGGAACCGCTCGCGCGACCTCGGCGGTGAGCGCCCGCTCCCCCGGCGCCCCGGTGACCACCACCCGGTGGCCGGCCGCCGCGAGCGCCGCGGCGCCCTCGGCCGCGCGGTGCGGTGACCAGGCCCGCGCGGGCACCGATGCGCCGGGGTGGAGCACGACGTACGGACCGGTGCCCACCAGCCCGGCAACGTCGGGCAGGGGCCGGCGCACCGCGAGGCCCCCGTCGTCGCCGT
>CADCTH010000213.1 GCA_902805495.1 uncultured Actinomycetospora sp. | reverse complement strand
TGCGCAGCATCCGCCACCACAGCGCTGCGAAGAACAGCCCGAACAGCGGCCACTGGAACGCGTAGCCGGCGTTGAGCAGCGAGCCGCCGGGCGACTCGGCCCGCAGGAGCTGCCAGTACGCCATCCCGCCGCACACCACGACGGTCGCGAGCGCGAACAGCGTCCACCCGATCCAGCGCGGGGTGACCAGCAGGCGCAGCACACCGTCGAGGTTACCGATCCGCGCGTGACCGGACCGTGGGCGTGACGGCCGGTCAGGCCGCCGGGTACTCCGGCAGCGCGAACCGGTCGGCCGGTGGGCGGGTCAGCCGGCCGACGAGCCCGCCGAGCTTCCCCGAGACCGGCGCGGCGACGCCGAGCACGGCGCGCTGGAGCTTCACGCCGGCGGTGCTGCGGGGGTTCATCGCCCGGATCGCCAGCGGCTTGACCTCGTCCTGGGCCCGCTGGGCCGACGGCCGCACGATCTCCTCGTAGCGGGCGAGGGCCGTCGGCACGTCGGCCTGCGTGCCCAGCTCGCCGGCCAGCACATGGGCGCCGACCAGGGCGAGGCTGGTGCCCGTGCCGAACGGGCCGGTGGCCCAGGCGGCGTCGCCCAGCAGCACGGTGCGCCCGGCGCTCCAGCGGTCGAGACGGACCTGCCCGACGGCGTCGAAGTACAGCGGCGCGTCCTCGAGGGCGGCGAGCACCCGGGGCGCCTCCCAGCCCGCGTCGGCGAACGTGCGGCGCAGGATCAGGACCTGGTCGTCCCGGTCGAGCTCGCCGAGCCCGCGGACGTCGCTGACGAAGGCGAGCATCGCCCGGGTCGTGCCGCGGTTGCAGCACCAGGGAGCGGGTCCGGGAGTGCGTGCCCGCCGCGACCACGACGACGTCGGCGTCGAGCTCCTCGCCGCTCTGCAGGGTCGCCGTGACGTGGTCGCCGTGGTCGGTGAGGTCCGCGATCTGCTCGCCGAAGCGGTAGTCGGTGTGCGCGCGGGTGCGCTCGTGGAGGACGCGCGACAGCTCGCCGCGCAGGATCTCCATCTCCGCGGTGCCGCCGTCGGAGTCGTTCTCGCCGGCCGGGAACTCGGCGACGCTGCCGCCGTCGTCGCCGACGAAGCGCAGCCCCACCTCGCCCGCGCCCGCCGCGAGCAGCGTGTCCTCGAGGCCCATCCGGCGCACGACCTCGCGCGCGGCGCCCCGGACGTCGACGTTCTGGCCCTCGTCGCGCAGCCTCGGCGCGCGCTCCAGGACGGTCGTGCGCCAGCCCCGGGCGGCGAGCTCGTGGGCGAGGGCGGGCCCGGCGATGCTGGCGCCGGAGATCAGGGCGTGGCGGGTCACGGCCACCGGCTACCCCGGTCCTCCGGCCGCGACGACCGACCCGGGCCCCTAGATTCGGCCCGGTGACGACGGCGCGGGAGGTGTGGCGCGGGTGGACGCACCCCGCCACCCCCGAGGTCGCCCCGCTCGCCCCGCGCGGGCGCCGGCTGCTGCGCACCGAGCTCGTCGTCGTCTTCGCGGTCACGCTCGGCCTCTCGGGCGTGCGCAGCCTGGTCTCGCTGCTCGACGCGCTGGCCTCGCCGGTACCGCTGGACCAGCGGCAGGTCGCGATCGACGAGACGCTCGCCCGCGATCCCTGGGCCGACCTCGCCGCCCAGCTCGCCTCGTCGCTCGGTCTCGTCGCCTGGGGCGCACTGGGGCTCTACCTGCTCGTGCGCGCCGGCGCCGGGCCCCGCACCGTCGGCCTCGACGGCAGCCGGCCGGGGCGCGACGCGCTGGGCGCGGTGGGGCTCGCCGCGCTCATCGGCATCCCGGGACTCGCGCTCTACCTCGGCGCGCGGGCGCTGGGGCTCAACACCACCGTCATCCCCTCGCTGCTCTCCGAGCAGTGGTGGACGGTGCCGGTGCTCGTGGTCTCGGCGTGCGCCAACGCGTGGGCCGAGGAGGTGCTCGTGGTCGGCTACCTGCTGCACGGCCTGCGCCGCCTCGGGGTGGGCGAGAACCGCGCGCTGGCGATCTCCGCGGTGCTGCGCGGGTCGTACCACCTCTACCAGGGCCTCGGCGGCGGCGTGGGCAACCTGCTCATGGGCCTGGTGTTCGGGCGGGTGTGGCAGCGCACCGGCCGGCTCTGGCCGCTGGTCGGCGCCCACGCCCTGCTCGACGTCGTCGCCTTCGTCGGCTCGGCGCTCCTGCGCGGTGCGCTGCCCTTCCTGCCGGTGTAGGTGGCCTCCGGCCATGTGAGCACTTCTCGGTGCTCGAGCACCGAGAAGTGCTCACGTGCGCGGAGCGCACCCCACCTCAGCTGATGATCTTGTGCCGCGAGCGCGCCATCATGTTCTCCGGCGCCGGGTCGATGCCCGCCTGCTCGAAGAGCTCCGCCATCCGGTCCGGGATCGCCTCCGGGTCCCAGCGGTGCCCGTCGCCGCGGATCTCGGCCACCGACGTGAACGGCTGGTAGAGCTCCACCGAGTCGCCCTGCACGCCGAACACCTTGCCGCTGATGTGCGAGGAGTGGTCCGAGGCGAGGTAGGCGACGAACGGCGCCACGTTCTCGGGGTCGAAGAAGTCGAACTCGCCGCGCTCGAGGCTCTCGCGCCGGTCCTCGCGCACGTCCGGGGGCAGCAGGGCCTCGGTCATGCGGGTCAGCGCCGACGGGGCGATGGCGTTGGAGGTGACGTTGTAGCGCGCCATCTCCATGGCCACGATCGTCGAGAACGCCGCGATGCCCGCCTTGGCCGCGCCGTAGTTCGCCTGGCCGAAGTTGCCGAGGATCCCCGAGGTCGACGCCGTGTGCACCAGGTGCCCGGGGCGGGCGTTCTCGCGCCAGTACCGACACGCCGCCCGCGTCGGCGCGAAGTGCCCGCGCAGGTGGACGCGGATGACGTCGTCCCACTCGGCGTCGGACATCTTCACCAGGGTGCGGTCGCGCAGGATGCCGGCGTTGTTGACCACCGCGTCGAGGCCACCAAACCCCTCGACGGCCGTCTTGACCAGCTGGTCGGCGACGTCGGCGTCCGACACGTCGCCGGGCACCGCGATCGCGCGGCCTCCCGCGGCGGTGATCTCGCCGGCGACCTCGTCGCCGACCTCGGCGTCGAACTCGGCGACCACGACGGCCGCCCCCTGCCGTGCGCACTCCAGCGCCTCACCGCGCCCGATGCCGCGCCCGGCACCGGTGACGACGACCACCTTGTCCTCGAGGAGTCCCATGGCTGCGCACAGTAGAGCGGCCGCCCTAGGGTCGCCGACCGTGGATGCGCCGCACGTGGACTCCGAGGTCGGCCCGCTGCGCACGGTGGTGCTGCACCGCCCGGGCCCGGAGCTGGAGCGGCTGACCCCGCGCAACGCCGACCGCCTGCTCTTCGACGGCATCCCCTGGGTCGAGCGCGCCCAGCTCGAGCACGACGCGTTCGCCGACCTGCTGCGCGCGCAGGGCGTGCGGGTGCTGCTGCTGGGCGAGGTGCTCGTCGAGGCGCTGCGGGACCCGGCGGCCCGCGAGGCCGGCATCGCCGACGCCGTCGACGAGCGCACGCTGGGCCGCGAGCTGGGCGAGGCGGTCCGTGCCGAGCTGTCCGGGCTCGACGACGCCGCGCTCGCCGAGGCCCTCATCGGCGGGCGCACGTTCGCCGAGCTCGCCGTCACGGGCGGCTCGCTCGTGCGGGCGATGGCCGGCCCGCACGACTTCGCCGTCGACCCGCTGCCCAACCTGCTGTTCACCCGCGACTCGTCGGTGCGCGTGGGCCCGCGGGTGGTCGCGTCCTCGATGGGCATGCCCGCCCGCCGCCGCGAGGCCTCGCTCGTCGCCCTGGCCCAGCGCCACCACCCCGAGCTCGGCGTCGTCGCCCCCACCGCGCCACGCGACACCTCGGCGGTCGAGGGCGGCGACGTGCTGCTGCTCGCGCCCGGCGTGCTCGCCATCGGCGTCGGCGAGCGCACGAGCCCCGCGGGCGCCGAGTCGTTCGCCCGCGCGATGTTCGCCGACGGCCTGGCGCACACCGTGCTCGTCGTCCCGATCACCCAGCGGCGGGCGACGATGCACCTCGACACCGTGGCGACGATGGTCGACGTCGACACGATGGTGATCTACCCCGGCGTGCTCGAGGGCCTCGAGGCGTGGACGGTGCGCCCGGACGGCCCGGACTCCCTGCAGATCACCGGCCCCGAACCCTTCCGGCCGGCCGCGGCGCGGGCGATGGGCGTCGACGTGCTGCACGTGGTGGACACCGGGCTGGAGTCGGAGGCCGCCGAGCGCGAGCAGTGGGACGACGGCAACAACACCCTCGCCCTGGCCCCCGGCCTCGTCGTGGCCTACGAGCGCAACACCACGACCAACGGCCGGCTGGCCGCCGCCGGGATCGAGGTGCTGACCATCGCCGGGTTCGAGCTGGGCTCGGGGCGTGGTGGCCCGCGGTGCCTGTCGTGCCCCTGGGAGCGTGCCCCTCTGGGGTGAGGCGTCGTTCGTTCGGCGCAGCACGCCGTGCATCCGGCCACAGCCCGCTCCCCGTCACTGCGACGCCACGACACCCGGCCTAGCGTCTCTTTCGTGCTCAAGAAGGCGGATCGGCGCGACACCGCGAACCCGCTGCGACGGCTGTCGGGCGACGAGTGGGCGGCCATGGAGCCCACCTGGCGCGACGCCAAGGTCGGCATCATCGACGCCGCGCTGGCCCGCGCCACCGCGCGGCCCTCGGGCAACTGGTACGTCGTCGGCGCGAGCCGCGACGTGCGCACCGGCACGCCGTTCGGCACCACGGTCGCGGGCGTCGAGCTCGTCGTGTGGCGCTCGCCCGACGGGACGCTGCACGCGGGGCCCGGCGCGTGCCCGCACCTGGGCGCCGACATGTCCACCGCGGTGCAGTCGGGATGCGAGCTGATCTGCCGCTGGCACGGCCTCGCGCTCGGGCCGTCGGGGCGCGCGGGCTGGCGCACGCTGCCCGCCCACGACGACGGCGCCCTGGTCTGGGTGCGCCTCGACGCCGTGGGCGGCGAGGAGCCCACCTCCGCGCCGATCCTGCCCGAGCGCCCCGACGTCGACGCCAGCGTGGTCGCGGTGGCCTCGATGGTCGGCACCTGCGAGCCCGCCGACGTGATCGCCAACCGGCTCGACCCGTGGCACGGCGCCTGGTTCCACCCGCACTCTTTCGCCGACCTGCGCGTCGAGCGCGCGCCGGGCCGCGAGGCGTCCGAGGAGGACGACCACTTCGACCTCAAGGTGGCGTTCCGCGTCTCGAGGAACTGGGGCATCCCGGTACGGGCGCGGTTCACCTGCCCGGAGCCGCGCACGATCGTCATGCACATCACCGAGGGCGAGGGCGCCGGCAGCGTCGTCGAGACCCACGCGACACCGCTCGCCCCGCACCCCGACGGCCGCCCCCGCACCGCCGTGGTCGAGGCGACCATCGCCCACTCCACCCGCCCGGGCTTCGCCCACGCCCGCCGCGCCCAGGCCCTCGTGCGCCCGGTGATGGAGTGGACGGCCAAGCGCCTGTGGAACGACGACATCGAGTACGCGGAACGCACCTACGCGGTGCGCGCCGCCCGCCGTCGCGGCTGAGGCTCCTCAGCGCGCGGGATGTGCCAGCGTGGGGGCCACGCTGGCGTTCAACGCCAGGAAATCCCCCACCTCGCCGGCCCGTCTCAGCGGCGTCCGAGCACCGTGTGCACGATCCCGCGCTGCCAGCCGTCGACGGGGCGCGTGTGGACCTCGCGCAGGCCGGCGTCGCGCAGCCGCTGCTCGAGGCGCGTCAGGCCGTCGAAGGCCAGCACGCTGCGCCAGAGGTAGCGGTAGAGGGAGGCGTCGCCGGTGACCCGCCACCCGAGCGGGATGATGATCGCCCAGCAGACGGCGGTCCAGATCGCGCGGGCGAGGGCCGAGTCGGCGACCGAGTACTCGTGCACCGCGATCGGGGCGCCGGGCGCGAGGTGCTCGACGAGCACGGCCAGTCCGGCGTCGCGATCGGGCAGGTTGCGCACCAGGTACGCGGCGAGCAGGCCGTCGAACGGGCCCTCGACGCCGGCCGCGGCGAGCGCCGACCCGAGCTCCTCGGCCCGCGCGTGCACGAACCGCACGCCCTCGGGCCACGCCTTCTCCCGGGCCTTCGCGAGCATCTCCGCCGACGCGTCGACGGCGACGATCCGCGCCGCGGGGTAGGTCTCCACGATCGCGGCGGTCGACAGCCCCGTCCCGCACCCCACGTCGAGCACCACCGCGCCGGCCCCGTCCGCCTCGAGACCGAGGCGACGGGCGGACAGGCGCAGGTGCTCGTGGTAGCCGGGGTTGGCGCCGACGAGGCGGTCGTACGACGCCGCGTCCTGGTCGAACTGCGCCGACACGCCCGCTGCGGCCGTGCTGCGGTCGAACACCGGGCGCCCCCGCAGCGACCGCAACGCCGGGGGCACGAGCGCCGCGATCCCGACGGCACCGGCGACGAACGCGAGCCGGGGCGAGGTCCGGCGATTCCTGCGCGAACGGAGCACGGGGGGCATCCTGCCGGGTCGGGCGTGACTCGGCGCGCCGCGAGCCGGGGGCTTTCCTGGCGTTGAACGCCAGCGTGGCCCCCACGCTGGCACATCCGGCGAACCTGAGAGCCCGCGCCCGCAGACGGACCACGCTCTCACCCGAACGGGCCAAGACCGGGCGCCTGGGCGCGCCGCGGCCGCCCGTCGTCGCGCCACGGACGGGCGCGCTCTCAGACGCGCCGGGACCGGTGATCGCGACTGCCTACCGTCCCGGCCCGTGCAGCAACGGTGGACACGCGCCCTGTGGGTGGGCGCCCTCACGGCCCTCGTGGTGCTCCCGGTCGCCCTGCTCGCCTCGCGCGGCGGCGGGTCGGTGCTCGGCATGCTCTCGGTGGGCCTCGGGCTGCTGGCCGGCTGCCTGCTCGTCGTCGTGGTCGTCGTGCCCTCGCGGGTGCGCACGCTGACGCGGTCGTTCGGCGTCGAGAAGATCCTGGGCCTGCACCGCTGGCTCGGCATCCTCGCCGTCGTGCTCGTCGGGCTCCACCTGACGGTCGCGATCGTCAACCACCCGCGGCTGCTCAACCCGTTCCAGTCCTCGGCCGCGGCCCAGGCCGGCTGGACGTCGGCGGCCGGCCTGCTGCTCGTCGGCCTCGTCGCCGCCCGCGGCCGGCGTCCCGGCGCCCGCTACGAGATCTGGGCGCGCCTGCACGTGCTGCTCGCCGGCGCCGCGCTCGTCCTCGCCGGCCTGCACGTGTTCTGGCTCGGCAACCTCGTCACCGACCCGGTGATGCGCTGGGTGCTCTCGGCCCTGGTGCTGGTGCTGCTCGGGGTGCTCGCGCACCGCTGGGTGTGGCGCCCGCTGTTCTCCCGCCAGGGCGCCTACGTCGTCTACGGCGTGCGGCGCGAGAGCCCGACGGTGAGCACGCTCGTGCTCGCCCCGGTGCACCTGCGCCGCGGCGGCCTGCGCTTCGCGCCCGGGCAGTTCGTGTGGCTGCGCCTGCGCCGCGGGGTCGTCGGCACCGAGGAGCACCCGTTCACGATCGCCTCCAGCGCGCGGGTCACGGGACGCCTCGAGCTGACCGTCCGCGACCAGGGCGACTTCTCCGGCCTGCTCTCCACCCTGCGCACCGGCAGCAAGGTGTGGCTCGACGGGCCGCACGGCTCGTTCACCGCGGAGATCGCGCACGACTCGCCGGGCCTCGTGCTGCTCGCCGGCGGCGTCGGCATCACCCCGATGATGAGCATGCTGCGCACGCTCGCCGACCGCGGCGACGACCGCACCCACCGCCTCGTCGTCGCCGAGCGCGGCCACGAGCCGCTGTTCGCCGACGAGCTCACCGCGCTGGGCCGGCGCCTGGACCTGCGCGTCACCCGCACCGAGGGCCGGCGGATCGACGCCGCCCTGCTCGCCGACG
This sequence comes from uncultured Actinomycetospora sp., assembly GCA_902805495.1. Classification (GTDB taxonomy): domain Bacteria; phylum Actinomycetota; class Actinomycetes; order Mycobacteriales; family Pseudonocardiaceae; genus Actinomycetospora. The sequence continues at coordinate 1,547 of CADCTH010000213.1, read as the reverse complement.
TGCTGCCCCACGATCCCGCGTCCCGCGCGGCGCTCGACTACTTCGTCTGCGGGTCGCCGTCGGTGCTCACCGGCTCGCTCGCGGCCCTGGAGCAGCTGGGCGTCCCCGCCGGCCGCGTGCACACCGAGCAGTTCGGCTGGACGGGCTCGATCCCCGTGACGCCCACCGCCGACGGCCCGCCCGCGCCCCGCAGCCGGCACGGACGCCGGTCCGCGCGCACCTGAGCAGCGCCGGGTCCGCCCTACACTCGGGGCCATGACCGCCGCGACGTCGACCTTCCACGACCTGCTGCGGGCCCAGATCCGCAACGAGTTCACCGCCTCGCAGCAGTACACCGCGGTGGCCGTGTACTGCGACGACCAGGATCTCCCGCGGCTGGCCGGGCACTTCTACGCGCAGGCGCTCGAGGAGCGCAACCACGCGATGGGCATCGTGCAGTTCCTGCTCGACAACGACATCCCGGTGACCATCCCCGGCATCGACGACGTGCGCACCGAGTTCACGTCGCTCGAGGACGTCGTCTCGCTGGTGCTCGCGCAGGAGCGCACCGTCACCGACCAGATCGAGACGCTGGCCCGCACCGCCCGCGACGAGGGCGACTACATCGGCGAGCAGTTCATGCAGTGGTACCTCAAGGAGCAGGTCGAGGAGGTCGCCTCGATGAGCACGCTGCTGGCCATCGTGCGCCGGGCCGGCGACAACCTCTTCCACGTCGAGGACTTCGTCGTCCGCGAGATGTCACCCGACCTCGGCACCGACCCCACCGCCCCGCCCGCCGCCGGCGGCAACGCCGTCCTCGGCTGACCTTTCTGGGGCTGAGTCGGGTCCCGCCACCCCCAGCACCGCCTCCCGCCCGGCGGGCCGCAGCTCGGGGGCGAGCAGCTCGGTGAGGTGCGCGACGACGACCACGGTCGCCAGGGCGGCGACGGCGGCGGCGACGTCGGCGACCGCGTCGAGCAGCGCCGCGTCGGCGAGCGCCTGGGTGCTGTCGCCCAGCCCGCGCAGGACGGCGAGGACGCCCAGCACGACGCTGGCGTCCCAGGCGATCCACCACCGCCGCACCGGCGTCGACGGGCGGGGCCGCGCCGTCGCCGGCTCCCCCGAGGCGGCGTGCTCGACCTCCGCCAGCGCCGCACCGGGCACGGTGAGGTTGGGGCCGGGCAGGACGCTGCCGAGCACCACCGCCCAGGTCCGCCGCGCGGGACGCGTCCCCGAGATGGTCGCCGCGAGCCCCCGCGCCCGGTGCAGCCAGAGCAGGAACTGCGCGCCGGTCGCGAGCGCCATCAGGGGCGCGAGCAGCCCGACGAGCGTCACCAGCGCGTCGGAGAAGGCCAGCGGACCCGCCGACAGCGCCGCGCTGCGGCTGGCGACGAGCAGGCCGTAGCGCCAGGCCTCGGCCAGCTCGGCGATGCACGCCAGCACCGCGGTGACGGTCGCGAGACGCACGAGCAGCCCGGCCGTGCGCCGCAGGGCGTCCTCCGGCTCGCGTGCCGGGGGCGCCGCGAGCGGGCCGTCGTCGCCCGGCTCGGGCGCGGGCATCCACGTGC
>CADCTH010000212.1 GCA_902805495.1 uncultured Actinomycetospora sp. | reverse complement strand
TTCGCGGCGTCGATGGCCGGGAAGCCGGTGCGGCCCTCCTGCCAGGCGCGGAACCTCTCCTGCGCGTCGGGGCCGGTGTCCAGCGGCATCCGCTCGAACTTCGGGTCGAAGTTCTCGCGCGCCGACCGCGGCCAGAACCACAGCACCGACGCGTAGAAGTCGCGGAAGCACAGCTCGTTGCGGAACGACGTCGCGCCCTTGCCGGTGCCGTCGAGGCCGGCGAGCAGCGTCCGCGGGTGGATCACGCCGTACTTCAGGTACACCGACATCCGCGAGGTCGCGGGCTTGTCGGGACGGTCGCGCATCTCGTCGTAGTCCTCGAGGTGCTCGTCGACGAATGCCTCCCAGTGCTCGCGGGCGGCCTGCTCGCCCGCGTCCAGGAGCTCGGCGTCGACGCCCTCGTCGTCGGGGATCCGCACCGCCCGGGGGCCCCCGCGGGGCTCCGACGGGTCGAGCCAGTCGACGGTGCGCCCGTCGGTATCCGCGGGCGCCCCCTTCTCGCGCTTGGCCCACTCGCGGCTGAACGGCGTGTAGACCTTGTACGGCTCGCCGTCGGACTTCGTGATCCGCCCGGGCTCGACGGCGTAGGGCGAGCCGGTGCGCACGAGGTCGACGCCCCGCTGCTCCAGCGCCTTGCCGACGGCCTCGTCGCGCTCGCGGCCGTAGGGGCCGAAGTCGGCGGCGATGTGCACGCTGCCGGCGCCCACCGCGCCGGCCAGCTCCGGGATCGCCTCCGCGGGATCGCCGCGCACGACGAGCAGGCGCCCGTCGAGGGCCGCGTCGAGCTCGCGCAGGCTGCGGTAGAGGAACGTCCGCCGCCGCGCGCCCGACGGGTCGAGCAGGCGCGGGTCGAGGACGAACACCGCCAGCGACCGCCGCGCCCGCGCCGCGGCGGCCTCGAAGACCGGCTGGTCGTGCACCCGGAGGTCGCGGCGGAACCAGACGATCGCGGTGTCGTCCCCGGCGTCGCTCATGCGCCCCGGCTACCCCGATGGACGGGCAGTACGCCCCCGTCCGCTCGCCGAGCGCGGGATTTCGGCGAGCGAACGGGGACTTCGTGCGCGTAGAAGCAGCGAACAGCGCGTTCGCTGCGTGAGGGTCAGCGCTGGGACAGGTCGACGTACGAGCGCTCGGTGGGCCCGGTGTACACCTGGCGCGGGCGGCCGATGCGGGTGTCCGGGTCGTCGATCATCTCGCGCCAGTGGGCGATCCAGCCCGGCAGGCGGCCGATGGCGAAGAGCACCGTGAACATCTCGGTCGGGAAGCCCATCGCCTGGTAGATGAGGCCCGTGTAGAAGTCGACGTTCGGGTAGAGCTTGCGCTCGACGAAGTAGTCGTCCTCGAGCGCGAACTGCTCGAGCCGCATGGCGATGTCGAGCATCTCGTCGCCGCCGCCGAGCTTCTCGATGATGCCGCGGGCGGTGTCGCGCACGATCGCGGCGCGGGGGTCGTAGTTCTTGTAGACCCGGTGCCCGAAGCCCATGAGCCGGACGCCCGGCTCCTTGTTCTTGACCTTGCGGACGAACTCGTCGGCGTTGCCCTCGTTGTCGCGGATGCCCTCGAGCATCGAGAGCACCGCGGCGTTGGCGCCCCCGTGCAGCGGCCCGAACAGGGCGTTGATGCCCGCCGAGATCGACGCGAAGAGGTTGGCCTGCGACGAGCCGACCATGCGCACCGTCGACGTGGAGCAGTTCTGCTCGTGGTCGGCGTGCAGGATGAACAGCATGTCGAGCGCCTTGGCGACGTCGGGGTCGACCTCGTAGGGCTCGGCGGGGAAGCCGAAGGTCATGCGCAGGAAGTTCTCGACCAGGCCCAGCGAGTTGTCCGGGTAGAGGAACGGCTGGCCGATCGACTTCTTGTAGGCGTAGGCCGCGATGGTCGGGACCTTGGCCAGCAGCCGGACGCTCGAGAGGTCGACGTTGGGCTCGTCGAACGGGTCGAGGCTGCGCTGGTAGAAGGTCGACAGCGCGGAGACCGCGGACGAGAGCACCGGCATCGGGTGCGCGTCGACCGGGAAGCCGTCGAAGAACTTCTTGAGGTCCTCGTGCAGCATCGTGTGCCGCTGGATCTGGTCGGTGAACGTCTCCAGCTGCTGCTTGTTCGGCAGCTCGCCGTAGATCAGCAGGTAGCTCGTCTCGACGAACGTCGAGTTCTTCGCCAGGTCCTCGATGGGATAGCCGCGGTAGCGCAGGATGCCGGCGTCACCGTCGATGTAGGTGATGTCGGAGCGACATGCGCCGGTGTTCACGAACCCGGGGTCGAGGGTGATCAGCCCGGTCTCGCCGAGCATCTTGCCCAGCGAGACGCCGGACGAGCCCTCGGTCGCATCGACGATCTCCATCGTGTGCTCGCCGCCCGGGTACGACAGCGTGGCGGTGCGCTTCTCGGAGTCCTCGCTGGCCATCGGCGTCAGTCCCTCTCACGATCGTCGTGAGCGGGAGGGGCGGCGGCCCGGCCCGGCGCGTGGAGCCGGACCGCCCGGCCGCCCGGGGGATGTCCCCGCGGCGCACTCCCGCAGCAGTCGGGGTTCGTACGAGCGCGAACCGTAGCGCTCGCACGGTCCGTGACGCATCACGAGCGTCCGCGCGGCCCGACGTGGCCCGCGTCACTGTGTGACGGGCGTGTTACGAGCCGTCGATCTCCGTGCGCCACGGCGGCTCGGCGCCGGCCCGGGACACGGTCCACGCCGCGGCCCGCGCGGCGAACCGGAGGCCCTCGG
>CADCTH010000211.1 GCA_902805495.1 uncultured Actinomycetospora sp. | reverse complement strand
CGTCATCTCCTTCTCGCGGACGAGCAGCTCCTGGCGGGCCTGCTCCCACTCGGCGGCGGAGACGACGGGGCGGGTGCTGAGGTCCATGACGTCGATCCTAGAACCGTACCGTGTGATTCTGTCAAGAGATCATATCGCCCGGGTGGTCCCGATCGCCCGTCCGGCCGAACACGACGCTCAGCACTGCCGGACTCTGTCCACACCCCTGCTGTTCGTCCACAGGCGGGAAACCTGTTGTCGCTGGTCAGGCTGCCTTCTCCCTACCGTGGACCTCGTGAGCGCCACGGTGGAGAGCCCAGCGAGGGTCGGTCGGCCGACCCTAGCCGCGTCCTCGTCCGCGCACGGGCACCTCACCGGCGCCGAGGTCGTGGTGGCGCTGCAGGACGCCGCGCGGGAGGCCAACCGCCAGGCGGCGCGGGTCCTGCGCCTGACCCACGAGGCGGCCCGCAGCCTCGGCGCGGACCTCACGGCTCGGGCCGACGAGGCCGAGCCGTTCGGCGCCGACGAGGTCCGCGCGGCCCTGGTGCTCTCCCACGCCGGGGCCCGGCGGCGGGTCGAGCTGGCCGAGTGCCTCGTCGAGCGGCTGCCCGAGGTGCTCGAGATGCTCGAGGCCGGGCTCATCGACGAACCGCGGGCGCGGGCCTTCGCCGACACCCTGCGCGACGCGGAGGACGGCCTCGCCCACCTCGTGTGCGCGCGGGTGCTGCCCGAGGCACCCGGCCTCGTGCTCGGTGACCTGATCGCGCGTCTCGAGGAGGTCCTGCTCGCCCTCGACCCCGGGTGGGCCGCGCGTCGTGAGGCCGCGGCGCGCCGGCGTCGCCGGGTCCGGGCCTGGCGCAACCCCTCGGGCACGGGATCGCTGGGCAGCTACGACCACCCGCTCGACCGCGTCGTCGGTGGCGTCGCCCGGCTCGAGGCGCTGGCCGCGGCGGCCCGCCGTGCCGGGGCCCGGGCGGGCATCGAGGCCCTCCGCGCCGACGCGCACATGGGACTCGTCGACGGCCTCTACGGGGGTCTCGACGACGACCAGATCGTCCTGGCGCTCGTCGAGCAGCACTCGGGCGGCGCCGACGATGACCGGGACGCAGAGGCCGACCGTGCCGACGAGGCCGGCCCGGCACGGCCGGCGGCGCCCTCGGATCCCGCGCCGGACGCGGAGCCCCGACAAGACGCCGAGGTCTCGCCACCACCGCGGGTGCGCACCGGCAGGGTCGAGGTCCGGGGCCCGCTGACGACACTGCTGGGTGCGGAGGCGTGCCCCGGTGAGATCGCGGGCTGGGGCCCGGTGACTCCCGGTGCTCTCCGGGCGCTGGTCTCGTCCCGTCGCCGGGCCGAGTGGCGGGTTGTCGTTGTGGAAGAGGGCGGCCACCTGCTCTTCGCCGACCTCACCCGCCGACGACCCGAGCACTGCGTCGACGGCGGGCGCTACGGCGACATCGTCGAGCTGTGGGTCTCGCGGTCGGAGCTCGCCGGACTCGAGGAGCTGGCACGGGAGCTGGCACCCACCTGGGTGCCGGTGTGTCGCGACATCGTGCGGCGCTTCCGGGCGTGGGAGGAATCCGGCAGTCCGGTCCCCTGGGACGACCCCGGCCGCCGGTTCCCGAGCGCGGCGCTGGCACGGTGGGTCGCCGTGCGCGACCGCTCGTGCATCGGTCCCGGGTGCACGCGCCCGGCGCACGACGCCGAGCTCGACCACACCGTCGACCACGCGCGCGGCGGGCCGACCGCCGACGCGAACCTCGACCCGATGTGCCGGCACGACCACCACCTCAAGCACGAGGGCGGATGGTCCTTGCGGCAGGTGGCGCCGGGCCGGTTCGTGTGGACCAGCCGGTGCGGGCAGCGGATCGAGGTCCCGGCGCGGCCGGTCCGTCGCGACCTGCCGGTGCCGAGTCCGCGCGAGGACGGACGGTGGCGCGAGGCGCCCCTCGATCTCGAGCCGCTGGCCGACGACGACGGCGACCCCACCGGTCGGACGTCGAGCGCGTGGCTCCACGGGTCGGCGCCGTCGTGGACGCGGGACCCGGACCGGCCCGTCGACCCCGCCCCGGACGGCTCCCTGCCCACGGTCCCGCGACCACCACCGGCCCGCCCGGACGAGCCGCCGTTCTGATGCGGACGCGGAGGCCGCGGCGGTGTCGGACGGGCTCGCTACCGTCGGGGTCGTGACCGACCAGGGGGACGTGCCGGTGAGCGAGGACCAGGGGCTGGGGCTCGACGAGGTGCTGCTGGCGCTGCGGCGCGACCTCGTCGCCGCGCGGGGGCGCCACGGTGAGGGTTATGGCCTCGGCGTGCGCGAGGTGGAGATCGAGCTGGCGGTCGAGGTGCGCCGCAGCCGCGAGGCGCAGGGGTCGGTGGGCGCGAAGTGGTTCGTGCTCTCCGGCGACGTGTCCGGCCGCGGCGAGCGCGAGCGCAGCGACACCCACCGCATCAGGCTCACGCTCGGCCCGGTGGCGCCGGACGCGGGGAGCGACCCGCCCGCCGCGGACGACGACACCGGCGGCGAGACCGCGGCGGGCGTCGTCGGGCCGGCGATCGCCGGGGCGCTCCCGGACGACACGCGCTGAGGCTCAGTCCCGAGGTTCACCCCCGGCCCGGTCGCCCCGTGCGGTAGTGGCCGGGGTCGGTGAGGTGCAGGTCGCGGCGCGTGCCGTGGTCCGGCCCGATCCGGTGGGCGAGGCGCCCGCCGTGCAGGGCGACGAGGCCCTCCTGCAGCGGCTCGTGGTGGGTCGACGAGGTGGCGTCCACCAGCGCCTCGCCCACGACGTCCGGCCGCCCGGCCCGGCGCTCGGCGCGGTCGACGGCCTCGACCACCCAGAGGTGCTCGGGCAGGGCGGCGAGGCGGTAGAGGTCGGCGAGCGCCGGGTCGACGCCGCGGGCGCCGAGCCCCTCGAGGAACTGGTCGCTGCGCACCGCGTAGGTGCGGAACGTCAGCTCGCCGGCCGCGGCGGCGCGGGCCACGGGCTCGTCGGCGGCGGCGCGGCGGAGGTAGCCCGCGAACCACAGCCGGCCCGCGGCCTCGGCGCGCTCGGCCGTCACGTAGATCGCGGGCAGGAGCGGGAGGATCGCGGTCTGCCAGGGGCGGTGGGCGTCCTCGGCTTCGGCGAACGGGTCGTCCACCTCGAGGTACGGCCCGCGGGCGTCGTCGTGGCGCCACAGCGTCACGCGCCGGTCCTCGGAGGGGTCGCGGCGGTAGGCGACGACGACCCACGCGTGGCTCGAGGAGATCACCAGCGGCGGGAGCTGGCTGTTGACGTAGCGGCAGAGCACGGCGCGCAGCGAGAGCCGCCCGGCCTGCGGGTCGGCCCGCCCGGCGGCGTCCACGGGGTCGGCGGTGGGGTCGGCCGCCGCGTCCGCGGCGGCGTCCTCCTCCCGCGTGGTGGGCAGGTGCATGAGGCCGGGGGAGAGCCCGAGCCCTGTGGCGCCGGCGAGCATCTGCTGCACCGAGAGCCCCTCGCTGGGCACCTGACGCCCCACGATGACGCCGCCGAGCGCGGCGTCGTGCACCTCGGCGGTGAGGTGGCGCGGCAGCCCGTGGGCGAGGTGCGCGTGGCGCAGCACCATCCACAGCACGGCGTGCGCGCACCGCAGGTACTCCGCGTCCTGGCTCAGGAAGGGCATCGCCGTGATCCACAGCGGGTGCCCGAACAGCGACAGGCGCTCGGTGGCCTCGCACCGCACGGCGCCCTCGAGCCCGGGCGGCGGCGCGATCATGGTGCGGCCCACCGGCGTCGAGGGCAGCGGGCGCAGGACGACGTAGCCGCGGTAGGCCTCGGGGCGCAGGCGCGAGAGGTCGGCGGGCACGTCGTCGGTGAACAGGTGCCAGCGGTGGCACACCGAGGGGCGACGCCGGAACAGCCGGCCGTGGAAGGCGCCGTGCTCGCTGCGCCAGTCGGGATCGAGGTGGCGCTGCTCGACGACGACGCTGCGCACGCCGTGCTCGCGGGCGATGGCGACGACGCGCTCGAGCGGGCGGCTGCGGTCGCCGCCGGCGTAGAAGTCGAGCAGCTCCTCCCACACACCCGGCACCGTGACGTCGTAGACCGCGCCCGCGGAGTCGTCGGGGGACCAGGCCAGGAACGACCAGGTCATCGGAGCCGGCTAGTGGAGGCGGACGCCCTCGGTGTCGACCTCTGCGCGCAGCTCGGCGTCGCGGACGCGGTCGAGGTCGGCGCGGTAGCGGCGCTGGAGCGCCGGGTCGTCGAGGTGGAGCCGCGTGGCGAGGTCGCCCGCCGGCTCGCCGGGCTCGACGATGCGGCGGCGCGCGGTGCGGGCCGCGTGGGCAGGTCCGTCGGCCATGGCGCCTCCCGGGTGATGCCGTGGGACACCAGCGTACCGGCGCAGGGCCCCGCGGGACCCCCCGCGACCAGCACCGTCGGTGTCGGGGAGCGCAGCACGGCGTCACGGTAGCCGCGCCCCCCGACACCGGAGGGGGTCAGTCGGCGAGCGCGGCGTCCAGCGTGATCGTGGTGCCGGCCAGCGCCTTGGACACGGGGCACGTCTTCTCGGCGGTCGCGGCCAGCTCCTGGAAGCGGTCGGCGTCGACCCCGTCGACCTCCGCGCGCAGGGTCACCGCGATGCCGCTGATCTCGAAGCCGCCGCCCTGGGCCGGCGACAGGGTCACCTCGGCGCTGACGTCGATGGCGCGCGCGGTGAGGCCCTCGCCACCGAGCACGCCCGAGAGGTTCATGGCCAGACACGAGGAGTGCGCCGCGGCGATGAGCTCCTCCGGGCTGGTCTGGCCGTTCGGGTCCTCGGCGCGCGTCGGGAACGAGACGCTGAACTGGCCCGCGTTGGACGAGTCGAGGGTGACCTGGCCCTTCCCGTCCTGCAGGCCGCCTTCCCAGTGGGTGGTGGCGTCGCGGCTCGGCATCGTGGCCTCCTGGTGTGGGGGATGGTCAGACGGCGGACGTCCCGTCCCCGACGTCGCGGAAGGCGACGGTCGAGGCGGTGATCGTCCGCAGGAGCACGACGAGCTCGCGACGGGCCCGGTCGTCGAGACCGAGGGCGCACCCGATGGTGCGGGGCACGTGGGCGACGCGGGCGCGCAGCGCGCGTCCCTCGTCGGTCAGGTGCACCGTCACCGAGCGCTCGTCGCGGGGATCCCGGCGCCGTGCGATCCACCCGGCGGACTCCAGCCGCTTGAGCAGCGGCGAGACGGTGCCGTAGTCGAGCGCGAGCGCGGCACCGACGTCCCGGACCGTCCGCGGCTCGGACTCCCAGAGGACCAGGAGCACGAGGTACTGCGGATAGGTCAGCCCCAGCTCGGCGAGCAGGGGGCGATAGACGTCGGTGACCGCGCGGGACGCCGAGTAGAGCGCGAAGCAGGCCTGCTCCGAGAGGAGCAGGTCGTCCTCGACCCCCTCGTCCGTGCTCACCTGCGTCAACCTAGGGCACGATCACATCGTGCACAATGCAACGGCTACCGTCTGACCTTGCTCCGGCGCCCGACGATGACGCGGTAGATCGCCAGCAGGATGAGCGAGCCGACGATCCCGAGCACCCAGGTGCGCAGGTCGAAGAAGCCGCCGAGGCTGACGCCGAAGATCGCGCTGCCGAGGAAGCCGCCGAGCAGCGCGCCGACGATGCCGATGAGCGTCGTGACGATGATGCCGCCCGGGTCGTCGCCCGGCATGATGAGCTTGGCCAGGGCACCGATGATGAGCCCCAGGATGATCCAGCTGATGATTCCCATGTCCACGCCTCCGTCGAGTACTGCGCGGTGTCCCGCACGCGCAATTTGCCCCGGTCGGCCGCACGTCATGCACACCCGGAGTCACGATTGCGGTGTCACTCCGTACGTCAGCCCGCGGCTCCGGCGGCCGTGACGTCGAGACCGGACCCGGACGCGGCGGTCAGGTCGACGAGGTCGTAGACGCGCATGCTCGCGGCCCGTCCGGCCGAGCACGTCAGCGGCGTGGGCGAGGCGACCCAGCGCTCGCGGACGGTCACGGTCACCGTCCCGCGGGCGGGGCCGCCGTCGAGCGAGACCTCGGTGACGCCCTGCTCGCGGACCTCGGCGCCGAGCACGCGCAGCGCGTCCACGCCGTGCTCGTCGTAGGCCAGGCGGGCGTGGTGCTGGGCGGCCTGGGCGGGCGCGGTGAGCCCCGAACGCCCGCGCACCCAGGTCGTGTGGACCTCGCCGGCGGCGTAGCGCTCGACCACCGCGAGGGCCTCGGTGGCCGGCACCCGCCCGAGCACGAGGCCGTCCGGCAGCACCACCACGTTGGCGGCGAACCGGTCGCCGCCGGTGTGCGTGGTCTCCCAGGTGCGGTCGGGGTGCTCCATGGCGAGCGCCGCGGCGACCGGGCGCCCGCGCATCGCGCAGCACGCGTCGTGGCGGCCGTGGGCGCACACGAGGTAGATCGGCTCCGACGACGGCGTGGTCACGGCCTCGACGTCGGCGAGCGCGGCGGCCAGCTCGTCGGCCGAGCCCACCCGTCCCCAGCGCACGGACTCCGCGCCCGGGGTCGTGTCGACGATGGCGAACCGGCCGTGGTCGGCCGGGCCCTCGCCGCGGGCGCGCGACCGGCGGATCAGCTGGAAGCGCGCGCCACGCGCCCGGCAGAAGGCATCGACGGCGTCGACGACCTCGGGCGCGTAGCCCGCGCCGCCGAGCGCCTGGTGGCCCCACGGGCCGGGGTGCTCGACGAGGAGCCAGGCCCGGGCCGGCGGGGCGGTCGCGACGAACGGGTCGTCGCGGTCGCGGGCGGCCTCCGAGCAGCGGAACGTCGCGGCGGCCAGCTCCGACGTGGTCATGACTCCGTCATACCCCGCCGACGCGACGG
>CADCTH010000210.1 GCA_902805495.1 uncultured Actinomycetospora sp. | reverse complement strand
TCCTGCAGCAGCGCGGTCTCGAGCACCGGCGCCGCCCGGTCGCCGAGCCGCGCCCGCAGCGTCGACACCGCCCGCAGCCGGTCCTCGCGGACGAACGCCGCCGCCCCGGCGACCGCCTCGCGCCCCGCCTCCGACGCCAGGTACGCGACGTCGTCGAGCGTGAAGCCGTACGTCAGAGCGGCACCGGGTCCGGCGCGCGCACCCCGGTGACCAGCGCGTTGTAGAACAGCGAGCGCGGCACCACCCGCGAGAGCACGCGCGCGTCGAGCCACGACAGCCGCTGCCAGGTGCGGTAGGCGAACATCGCCCAGCCCATGCCCAGCTTCTCGGGCGGCACGGCGGCCTCGAAGGTCCGCACGGGCCACCCGAACACCGCGGCCGCGAGCTCCTCGGTGACCACGCGGACGTCGACCGCGCCCGCGGCGTGCGCGAGCTGCTCGAGGCGGTCGGGGTCGAACACGTGCTGGTCGACCACCGACTCCAGCGCCGCCGCGCGCGACGACTCGTCGAGCTCGGCCTGCGGGCGCAGCCACGCCGCGGGCGCGAACCGCGTCGTCGCCCACCACGTCGCCTGCCCCAGCTTGCGGGCGTAGAGGTCCCCGAGCCGCGTCGGCTCGCCCGCGAAGACGAACCGGCCGCCGGGCTTGAGCACCCGCAGGATCTCGCGGAACGCCTGGTCGAGGTCCGGGATGTGGTGCAGCACCGCGTGCCCGACGACGAGGTCGACCGACGCGTCGGGCACCGGGATCGTCTCGGCGTCGGCCACCCGGCCCTCGACGTCGAGCCCGAGGTTCGCCGCGTTGCGCGTCGCCACCTCGACCATGCCCGGCGAGAGGTCGGTGACCGTGCCGCGGCGCGCGATGCCGCCCTGCATGAGGTTGAGCAGGAAGAAGCCGGTGCCGCAGCCCAGCTCGAGGGCGTGGTCGTAGGTCTCGGTCCCCGGGACGACGTGCCCCGGAGGAACGACAGCGCGGAAGCGGTCGACGGCGAACGTCGTGCAGCGCTCGTCGAACGAGATCGACCACTTCTCGTCGTAGGTCGCCGACTCCCAGTCGTGGTAGAGGACGTTGGCGAGCTTGGGGTCGTCGCGGGCGGCGTCGACCTCGGCCTGCGTCGGAGACATCAACGCCCCAGGAACTGGGCCTTGCCGGGCCCGTTCTCGGCGAACGAGCGCATGCCGATCGTCTGGTCCTCGGTGCCGAACAGGGCCGCGAACATCTCGCTCTCGAGGTTCAGGCCGGTGCGCAGGTCGGTGTCGAGCCCGCGGTCGATGGCGATCTTGGCGGCGGCGATGGCCCGGGTCGGGCCGTTGACGAACTGCGACGCCCAGGCGTGCGCCCGGGTGTAGACGTCGTCGGGGGCGACGACCTCGTCGACCATCCCGAGGGCCAGCGCCTCCTCGGCCTTGTACATGCGGCCGGTGAAGATCACGTCCTTGGCCTTCGCCGGCCCGATCAGGCGCGCGAGCCGCTGGGTGCCGCCGCCGCCCGGGATGATCCCGAGCAGGATCTCGGGCTGGCCGACCTTGGCGTTGTCGCCGGCGATGCGGCGGTCGCACGACAGCGCCAGCTCGAACCCGCCGCCGAGCGCGTAGCCGGTGATCGCGGCGACCACCGGCTTGGGGATCGTCGAGACCGCCCCGAACCCGTGCGACAGCTCGTGGGCGCGCTCGGCCATCTCGGAGTAGGTGAGGTCGGCCATCTCCTTGACGTCGGCGCCCGCGGCCAGCACCTTCTCGCCGCCGTAGACGACGACCGCCCGGACGTCGGTGCGTGCCGCGGCCTCGGCCGAGATCTCGGCCAGCTCGAGGTTGAGCTGCCGGTTCACCGCATTCATGGGGGGCCGGTCCAGGCGGATCGTGCCCACCCCGCCGTCCACCTCGAGCCGCACGAACTCCGTCACGGACGGGCCTCCTGGTATCTCGGGGATCGATCGGGCGCGACCCTATCGCCGGAAGGCGGTGAAGCGTCCCCGGCGACTGTGGAGCTCGAGCGGCTGCCCGAACGTCGCCGACAGGTTCTCCGACGTCATCACGTCGTCGAGCAGGCCCTGGGCCACGACGCGGCCCTCGCGCAGCAGCATCGCGTGGGTGTAGCCGGGCGGGATCTCCTCGACGTGGTGGGTCACCATCACCGTCGCCGGGCCCTCGGGGTCGGAGGCCAGCTCGGTGAGCAACGCCACGAGGTCCTCCCGGGCGCCGAGGTCGAGCCCCGCCGCGGGTTCGTCGAGCAGCAGCAGCTCGGGGTCGGTCATCAGCGCGCGGGCGAGCAGCACCCGCTGGCGCTCGCCGGTCGAGAGCGTCGCGTAGGGCCGGCGGGCCAGGGCCAGCACGCCCATCATCTCCATCAGCAGGGCGGCGCGGCGGTCGTCCTCGGGGTCGTAGCGCTCCCGCCAGGTGCCGACGACGCCGTAGCCCGCGCTGCGCACCACGTCGTGCGCGGTCTCGTCCGGGGGCACCCGCCCGGCGAGGTTCGCGCTGGCCAGCCCGATGCGCGGGCGCAGCTCGAAGACGTCGACCCGGCCGAGCCGCTCGCCGAGCAGCTCGACGGTGCCGCTCGTCGGGTGCATCTCGGCGGCGGCCAGGCGCAGCAGGGTGGTCTTGCCAGCGCCGTTCGGGCCCAGCACCGCCCAGCGCTCGTCGAGCTCGACCGTCCAGTCGGTGTCGGCGAGCAGGTCGGACCCGCCCCGGCGCACGCCCACGCCGGCCATGCGGATGACGGTGTCCGGGTCGCTCGGATCGGTCGCCGGGGATGCCACGGCCGCCATCCTGACGGATACGACTCACAGCGGGGCGACGGCCCGCCGCGGATCGGGCACGATGCCCGCCGATGCCCCCGACCCCATCCGCCCCTCCCGACGCACGCGGCGCGCACCTCGACGGCGACGTCCTGCGCGTCGCGGTCCCGGCCGCGCCCAGCGCCGAGGCCGTGGAGCTCTGCCTGCTGGGTGCCACCGGCGAGCGCCGCGTCGCCCTCCGCCGGGGCGCCGACGGCTGGTGGCACGGCGAGGCGACCGGGATCGCGCCCGGCGCGCCCTACGGGCTGCGGGTGCACGGGCCGTGGGACCCGGGCCGCGGGGTGCGCACCAACCCCGCGAAGCTGCTGGTCGACCCCTGGGCGCGGCGGGTCGAGGGCACCGTGACCTCGCTCGACTCGCTCGCCGTGGCCCGCCCGTTCGCCGGCGACGACCCGTTCTCGGCCCGGCCCAGCGAGCGGGACTCCGCGGCGGTCGTGCCCCACGGCCTGGTCACGGCCCCGCTCGGGCCGGCGTCCTCGGCGCGCCCGGCGGTGCCCTGGGCCGACACGGTGATCTACGAGACCCACGTCCGCGACCTCACGATGCGCCACCCCGACGTGCCCGAGCACCTGCGCGGCACCTACGCCGGGCTCGCCCACCCCGCGGTCGTCGATCACCTCGCCCGCCTCGGGGTCACGACGCTCGAGCTGCTGCCCGTCTTCGCCAGCCAGGCCGAGCCCTCGCTGCTCGCCCGCGGGCGCGGCAACCACTGGGGCTACTCGACGCTGGCCTACCTCGCCCCGCACCCGCGCTACGCCTCGACGCCGGGCCGGGAGGTCGAGGAGGTCCGGGCGACGGTGGCGGCGCTGCACGCGGCCGGCCTCGAGGTCGTGCTCGACGTCGTGTTCAACCACACCTGCGAGGGCGGCGCCGACGGGCCGTCGCTGTCGTGGCGAGGGCTCGACGCCGCCGGCTGGTACGCCCTGGACTCCCGCGGCCGCGACGTCGACCTCACCGGCTGCGGCAACACGCTCGACCCGGTGTCGCCGCTGGTCCGGGCCCTGGTGGTCGACTCACTGCGGTACTGGGTGACGACGATGGGCGTCGACGGCTTCCGCTTCGACCTCGCCTCGACCCTCGGCCGCCCCCGCGGCGGGCCGTTCGACGCCGCCGCGCCGCTGCTCACCGACATCGCCACGGACCCCGTGCTCTCGACCGTCAAGCTCATCGCGGAGCCGTGGGACGCCACCGGCGAGGGCTACCGGGTCGGCGGCTTCGGGCCGGCGTGGGCGGAGTGGAACGGGCGCTTCCGCGACGGCGTGCGCGACTTCTGGCGCGGCCACGGCCCGCTCTCGGAGATCGTGACGCGGGTGGCCGGGTCGTCGGACCTCTACTGGCCCGCCCGCACCCCGGCGGCGTCGGTCAACTTCGTCACCGCCCACGACGGCTTCACCCTCGCCGACCTCGTGTCCTACGAGCGCAAGCACAACGAGGCCAACGGCGAGCAGGGCCGCGACGGCACCGACGACAACCGCTCGGCCAACCACGGCGTCGAGGGACCGACGACCGACGCCGGCGTGCTGTCCCTGCGGGCGCGACAGACGCGCAACCTGCTCACGACGCTGCTGCTCTCGGCGGGCACCCCGATGCTGCTCGGCGGCGACGAGATGGGCCGCACGCAGCACGGCAACAACAACGTCTACTCGCTGGACGACGAGACCTCGTGGCGGTCGTGGTCCGATCCCGTGCTCGTCGACTTCGTCGCCCGCGCGCTCGCCCTGCGCCGCTCGACCCCCGCGCTGCGGCGCACCGACTTCTTCTACGGGCGCGCCGACACCGACCCCGACGGCGCCGCCCCGGACATCGCGTGGCTGCACCCCGACGCGACCGAGCTCACCGAGCCCGACTTCCACCACCACGGCCGCACGCTCGTCGTGCGCATCGACGGCGCGCCGTCCCTGCTGCTCGTGCTGCACGCGGGCCCGGCGCCCGTGGACGTGCTGCTGCCCGACGCCTACGGCGACGCCGCCTGGACCCCGGTGCTCGACGCGGGCACGGCGTCCGGGGCCCCCGACCCGGCGGACCCGATCCCGGCGGGCGACGTGCTCACGGTCCCGGCCCACACGGCTCTGGTCCTGCGCGCGGCGCCGGGGGCCTGACCCGCAAGATCTCGGTTCGTGGAGCGAACGCTCCGCTGAGCGGAACGTCCGCTCCACAGATCAGGATCTTGCTCGCAAGGTCGCCCGGAGCCGCGCGAAGAACACCGCCCTGTCCTCGCGCAGCTCGTACCAGTGGGTGCGCAGGACCACCCAGCCCGCCGCGACGAGCGCTGACTGCCGGGGCCCGTCGACGAGGAAGGCGCGCAGGTCCCGGTGGTACGCCCAGCCGTCGACCTCGACGATCACCTTCCCCTCCTCGAACACCACGTCCCCGAGCGCTCGCCCGTAGCCCGGCAGGACGATCTCGGTGTTCGCCGTCCACCCGGTGATGCCAGCCGCGTCCAGCCCACCGTGCAGCTCTCGCTCCGCCCACGATCGCGCACCTCCTGCGGCAAGGGCGATGAGTTGGGCACCGACGACGGTGCCGCGACGCCCCGCCGTCCTGGTGTGCGTGTCACGCAGGCTCTCGATGCTGACCGAGCCCTTCTGCAGGGCGCGGTCCGCCACCCGGGCGCCGTCCTCGAGACCGAGGAGCGTGGCGGTGTCGAGCACCGTCAGCGCCCGCGTCGTCACCGCGATGCCGGCGACCCGCGTGCGGTCGACCGGGTCGATCGCCCGGCGGGAGACGGCGACGTCGGGACGCGGGCGAGGGTGGCGGTCGCGCGGCACCGCCGCGTGGGGCCGCCCCGGCGCCACGTCGCGCAACCCCCACCACCACGCGGCGGAGGTGTCGACGAGAGTGGCGTCCGGGCCCAGCGACAACATCGCCGCGACGGCGCGGGAACGCGGCGTCTCGTCGTGCTCGGCCACCTGGTAGACGCGCGGGCCCGCCGGGAACCACGCCCGCGTCGCGACCCTGCGGGCCACGGCCTGACGCGAGTAGCCGGCCGCCCGCGCCTGCTCGAGACTCACCACCCCGTACTGCCGGCGGACGAGTCGGCGGAACGCGGCGAGTTGCGCATCGGTGCTCACGTCCCGTTCGACGCCGCCGCGCGGGCCCCGGATCCGTCCGGATTCTGGGCAAGATCCGTGTTCGTGGAGCGAACGCTCCGCTCAGCGAGACATCCGCTCCACGAATCGGGATCTCGCTACGCCGGCAGCACCACGCGTCCCAGTTCCGCCGGGGCGGCGAGGAGGTCGTGGCGGGGCAGGACGCGCACGGTGTAGCCCAGGACCCCGGCGTGGGGCAGGGCGACGACGGCCTCGAAGCGGTGGGAGCCCTCGTGGCCCGCGCCGATCGGGGTCATCGGCTCCACGGTCGACGCGCTGAGCTCGTCGGCGTCGTCCGCGCGGCCCACCACGGCCTGCACCAGCACCTCGTCCGGGTCGAGGCCCCCGAGCACGACCTCGGCGCGCACGGTCATCGGCGCGCCGAGCACCGGGGTGTCCGCGCCGCCCGAGGCGTCGACCTCGGCCACGGTCACCGACGACCAGGCCGCGTCGAGGCGGGCGCGGTAGGACGCCAGCTCCTTGGCGCCGGCGAAGCCGCCCTCGACCACGCGCGCCGCCGAGCGGGCCGCCGGGGCGTACCACTGCTCGACGTACTCGGTGACCATCCGCGTCGCCTGCACCTTCGGCGAGAGCGTCGCGAGGGTGTGGCGCACGAGCGCCGTCCAGCGGTCGGGCACGCCGTCGGTGCCGCGGTCGTAGAACAGCGGCGAGACCTGCGTGGCGAGGAGGTCGTAGAGCGCGTTGGCCTCGACGTCGTCGCGGCGGTCCGGGTCGTCGACGCCGTCGGCGGTCGGGATGGCCCAGCCGTTGCGGCCGTCGTAGAGCTCGTCCCACCAGCCATCGCGCACCGACAGGTTCAGCCCGCCGTTGAGCGCCGACTTCATGCCCGAGGTCCCGCACGCCTCGAGCGGGCGCAGCGGGTTGTTCAGCCACACGTCACAGCCCCAGTACAGGTAGCGGGCCATCGACATGTCGTAGTCGGGGAGGAAGACGATGCGGTGGCGCACCGCGGGGTCGTCGGCGAAGCGGACCATCTGCTGGATGAGGCGCTTGCCCTGCTCGTCGGCGGGGTGCGACTTGCCGGCGATGACCAGCTGCAGCGGGCGCTCGGGGTCGAGCAGCATCGCCTTGAGCCGCTCCGGGTCGCGCAGCATCAGCGTGAGGCGCTTGTAGGTCGGGACGCGCCGGGCGAAGCCGATGGTGAGCACGTCGGGGTCGAAGACGCGCTCGGTCCACGCGAGCTCGGGCTCGGACGCGCCGCGCTGCAGCCACGACGCCCGCACCCGCCGGCGGACCTCCTCGACCAGCCGGCGACGCAGCGTCCCGCGCATCTCCCAGAGCAGGGCGTCCGAGACGCCGAACAGGTCCGTGTCCCCGGACGCCGTGGCGCCGGCGGTCACCCCGGCGATCTCGCGGGCGGTCCAGGTGGGGCCGTGGACGCCGTTGGTCACCGCGCCGATCGGCACCTCCGGGGCGTCGAACCCGCCCCAGAGCTGCTGGAACATCCCGCGCGACACCTCGCCGTGCAGCTGCGAGACGCCGTTGGAGCGCTGCGCGAGGCGCAGGCCCATGTGGGCCATGTTGAACATGTCGCCCGCCGGCTCGCGGCCCAGTGCGAGGACCCGCGACGGCTCGATGCCCGGCAGCATGTCGGCGGTGAAGTAGTGCTCGACCAGCCCGACCGGGAAGCGGTCGATGCCCGCGGGCACCGGGGTGTGCGTGGTGAACACCGTGCCGGCGCGCACCGTCGTCAGCGCCTGGTCGAAGTCCAGCCCGGCGTCGGCGACGAGCTCGCGGATGCGCTCGAGGCCCAGGAAACCGGCGTGGCCTTCGTTGGTGTGGAACACCCCGGGCGCCGGGTGGCCGGTCAGCCCGCAGAACTCGCGGACGGCGCGCACCCCGCCGATCCCGACCAGGATCTCCTGGCGGATGCGGTGCTCGGCGTCGCCGCCGTAGAGCCGGTCGGTGATCTGGCGGAGGTCGGCGTCGTTCTCCTCGATGTCCGCGTCGAGCAGCAGCAGCGGCACGCGCCCGACCGACGCCTGCCACACCCGCGCGCGCAGCGTCCGGCCCTCGGGCATCGCGACCGCGACCAGCACGGGCTCGCCGGCCGCGTCGGCCAGCAGGTGCAGCGGCAGGCCCTGGGGGTCGAGCGCCGGGTACTGCTCCTGCTGCCAGCCGTCGAGCGAGAGCGACTGGCGGAAGTAGCCGGAGCGGTAGAGCAGCCCCACCGCGATGAGCGGGACTCCGAGGTCGCTCGCGGCCTTGAGGTGGTCGCCGGCGAGGATGCCGAGGCCGCCCGAGTAGTTCGGCAGCACCTCGCTGACCCCGAACTCCATCGAGAAGTAGCCGATCGCCGCGGGCACGTCGTCGCCCCGCCCCTGGTACCAGCGCGGCTCGGACAGGTAGGTGTGCAGTTCCTCCGCGCGCTCCCGCACGCGCCCGACGAAGCCCTCGTCCTCGGCGAGCTCGGCGAGGCGCTGCGGGCGGACCTCCCCGAGCAGCCGGACGGGGTCGCCGCCGCACGAGCGCCAGACGGCCTCGTCGACGGTCGCGAACAGGTCCTGGGTGGGGCCGTGCCACGTCCACCGCAGGTTCGTGGCGAGCTCCTGGAGCGGCGCGAGGGCGGCCGGGAGCTGGGCGCGGACGGAGAAGCGACGCAGAGCCTTCACGTGCCGGGAGACTACGGCGCGACCCCCGACGCGCCGTGCGGCCCCACCTCCCCTGGATCGATCCCCCGACTACGCTGCGTCGCGTGAGCGCGCTGGGGAGATGGTGGCGGTCCGGACGGCGGTCGAGCGGTGCCGAGGGGTCCGGCCAACCGGGCGAGGAGGGCCCCCGCGACCGCACCGGCGAGCAGCCCGCGGTGGGTTCCGATGGCGCCAGCGCGCCGGCCTTCGCCGCCCCCGCCGCGCACGAGGAGCACGCCGAGGCCGTGACGGGCCCGCCCTCGGGGTCCTGGCGGCGGCGCCGCCGCGGCGGCGGGTCGGCGGAGGAGGTCGAGGTCGGTCCCCCGCCGCCGCCCGACGCGCGGCCGCACGGACCCACGACCGGCGGCTTCCCCGTCCCGGGCCGGGCTCCCGGGACACCGTCCGGCGGCTTCCCGGCGCCCCCGTCGGGGC
>CADCTH010000209.1 GCA_902805495.1 uncultured Actinomycetospora sp. | reverse complement strand
GTCGGCGGCCACGCCCAGCGGCCGGGCCGGCGGGCACGCCAGCGCGTCGAGGTCGAGGCCGTGGCGGGCGAGCAGGCCGCCCGCGATCGCGACGTGCCAGGGCTCGCCGGAGTGCGACCCGGCGGCGAGGGCGAGCTCCCTGTCGTCGAGCCTGTCGTCGAGCCCGTCGTCGAGCCCGTCGTCGAGGTCGGCACCGAGCTCGAGCACGGCGAGCGCCTGCGCCGGCTTCAGCGCCGAGCGCGCCAGCACCGGCTCCTGTACCGGGCCCGCCTGCAGGCCCACCCGCCCGTCCGGCTCGATCACGACGAGCGAGACCCGGTGCGCGGACTCGACGAACGCACCGCGGGTCACCTCGACGACCCAGGGCCGGTCCGTCGTCACACCAGGCGCTCGGCCAGCGTGCGCGCGTGCCCGGCGCGCTCCTCGACGTGCTCGACACGCGGGTCGGCGAGCTCGCCGGAATCCGCGATGTTCGCCCCGACCAGCGCCGCGGCGGACTCCGCGGCCGCCGCGGCGAGGAAGGTCGCGGTGACCGCGTCGCCGGTGAGGTGGTCGGGCCCGTGCTCGGCGAGCAGCGCCGACAGCTCGGCGACCCGCACCGCCAGCGCCACGACGTCGGCGGGCACCTGCACGATCGCCTCGGCCGCCGCGGGCCCGCCCCCGGGCTTGCGGCGGGCCTCCAGGAAGCCCGCGTAGGCCTCGACGTCGTCGTCGGCCAGCTGCAGCGCCTTGGCGCGCAGGGCGTCGAGCTCCTCGACGGTCTCGCGGTCGGCGGCGCCCTTGGCCACCTTCGTGGCCAGCCCCGCGGCCAGGGCGGCGCTGACCGCCGCGGTGGAGCCGGCCGCCGGCCCGGCGGCCGCGCCGGCGAGCACCTCGGCGAAGCGCGCGAGCCCCAGCTCGCCGATGGGTCGGCTCACGGGTGCGCCTCCGGCGCACGTGAGCAGAAATCGGTGCTCGAGCACTGATTGGTGCTCACCTGGGCGCAGCCCACCTCAGAACAGCCCGACGATCGTGCCGTCCGGCTTGACGTCGATGTGGTGCGCGGCCGGGTTCTTGCCCAGCCCCGGCATCGTCCGCATGTCGCCGCAGATCGGGTAGATGAACCCGGCGCCGACCGACGCGCGGACCTCGCGCACCGGCATCCGCCAACCCGTCGGCGCGCCGAGGAGCTTCGGGTCCGACGAGATCGACAGGTGGGTCTTGGCGACGCAGATCGGCAGCCCGCCGAAACCGTTGCGCTCGTAGAGGTCGATCGAGGTGTTCGCGGCCGGGGCGTAGTCGACGCCGTCGGCGCCGTAGACCTTCGTCGCGATGGTCTCGATCTTCTCGCGCAGCGAGGCGTCGTCGGGGTAGAGCAGCTGGAAGTGGCTCTCCTCCTCCGCGGCCTCCGCGACGGCCTCCGCGAGCTCGGCGGCACCGCGCCCGCCGTCGGCGAAGTGGGTCGAGACCGCGGCCCGCGCGCCCATCGACTCGGCGATCTCGCGGATGGCGGCGTGCTCGGAGTCGTGGTCGGTGGGGAACGCGTTGATGCACACCACCGGCGAGACGCCGTGCAGGCGCATGTTCTCGATCTGCTTGCGCAGGTTGGCCGCGCCGGCGTGCACCTCGTCCGGGTTCTCCTCGAGCAGCGCCGGCGGCAGGTCCTTGCCGGCGACCACCTTGTGGTTGCCCGAGTGCACCTTGAGCGCGCGCACCGTGGCCACGACGACCGCGGCGTCCGGGGTCATGCCCGAGGTGCGGCACTTGATGTTGAAGAAGCGCTCGGCGCCCATGTCGGCGCCGAAGCCGGCCTCGGTGACGAGGTAGTCGCCGCAGTGGATGCCGACGCGGTCGGCGACGATCGACGAGTTGCCGGTCGCGATGTTGCCGAACGGGCCGGCGTGCACGAGGACCGGCGTGTTCTCCAGGGTCTGCATGAGGTTCGGCTTGAGCGCGTCGCGCATGAGCGCCGCCATCGCCCCGGCGCCCTGGATGTCCTCGGCGGTCACCGCGTCGCCGTCGCGCGTGTAGCCGACGACGATGCGCCCGAGGCGCGCGCGCATGTCTTCGAGGTCGTTCGACAGGGCGAGGACGGCCATGACCTCCGACGCCGAGGTGATGTCGAAGCCGGACTCGCGCGGCACGCCGTCCATCCGCCCGCCGAGGCCGGTGACGATGTTGCGCAGCGCGCGCTCGTTGACGTCGAGCACGCGGCGCCAGGTGACGCGGTACGGGTCGAGCCCGGCGGCGTTGCCCTGGTAGAGGTGGTTGTCGAGCACCGCGGAGAGCATGTTGTGCGCGCTCGTCACCGCGTGGAAGTCGCCGGTGAGGTGGAGGTTGAACTTCTCCATCGGCACGACCTGGGCGTAGCCGCCGCCCGCCGCGCCGCCCTTGATGCCGAACGTCGGGCCCATCGACGGCTGGCGGATCGCGACGACCCCGCGCTTGCCGATGTGCGAGAACGCCTGCCCGAGCCCGACCGTCGTCGTCGTCTTGCCCTCGCCCAGCGGCGTCGGCGTGATCGCGGTCACGACGACGTACTTGGCCCGGGGACGGTCGGCCATCGCCTCGATCGCGTCCAGCTCGATCTTGGCGACGTCGTGGCCGTGGCGCTCGAGCAGCTCGAGCGGCAGGTCCATCTGGTGGGCGACGGCGTCCAGGGGCTTCAGCGTCGCCGCCTGGGCGATGTCGAGGTCCGACGGCATGCTCACGCGCGTCCTCCGCTCGTCCGTGTCACCCCGGCTCCGGCACCGGTACCGGGGACTGCGGGGGACTCCGCTGCGGCACGCTGGCAGACCCGCGCCGATCTGTCAGCCCGGCAGGTCCGGCACGTCCCGTGCCAGCCTGGGGGCCACGCTGGCGTTCAACGCCAGGAAATCACCCCGCTCACCTCGCCGAAGCGCTGCGCGCGGGCCCTCCCGTCGGCAAGGATGTCCGGTGTGGCGGGCGGGGGGAAGCGACGGGTGCTGCTCGTCCTCGTGCTGTTGCTCGGCGCCGGCCTCCTCGCCGCGCCGACGGCCGGCGCCGCGCCCGGTGCCCCGGCCTGCCCCACCGTGACCCTCTTCGCCGTCCCCGGCACCGGCGAGACCTCCGAGGCCGCGGACCCCGCGGTCGCCGTCGGGCTGCTCGCGGGCCTGACGAACCCGCTGGCGCAGCGGTGGGGCGACCAGCTCTCGGTGCGCTACGTCCCCTACCCCGCGTCGCTCGACCGCCCGGTGCTCTACCCGCTGTCCGAGCTGCGCGGCGCCGACCGGCTCGCCCGCGACGCCGCCGACGTCGCCGCCCGGTGCCCCGACACGACGATCAACCTGGTCGGCTACAGCCAGGGCGGCGACGTGGTCAGCGACGTCGTCCACCGCGCCGCCCGCAGGACGATCGCGCTGCCGCCCGAGCGCATCGCCGGCGCCGTGATGCTGGGCAGCCCGCGCCGCGACCCGGAGGCGGCGAACCTCGTCGACACCCCGGGCCGCGGCATCCTGGGCCCGCGCCCGACCCGCGAGCTCGACGTCTACGACGGGCGGGTCTACGAGGTGTGCGCGCCCGGCGACCCGATCTGCGCCACCGAGACCCTCGACTGGCGCGTGTTCCGCGACGGCTGGTCGTCCGGCGCGCACCGTGCCTACCCGGCCCTGCCGATCGTGCCCGGCGACCTGCCCCTGTTCACCGTGCTCGAGCGCGGCATCGACACCCTGGTGGCGCGCGGCACGGTCACGGCCTTCGCGGCCGTCGGGCCCTGACGACGCCCGTACGCTCGGGCGGTGACCGAGCGGGTGGCGGGGCGGGGTGGCTGACCTGCTGGGCCGGATCCTGCCCGTCTTCGCCGTGATCGCGGTCGGTGCCGTGGCCGGGCGCTTCGAGCGCTTCGGCGAGCGCACGGCCACCGTGCTCAACGACCTCGTCTACTGGATCGCGCTGCCCGCCCTGATCTTCACCTCGGTGGCCGGGGCCGACCTCTCCGCCGGCATCCCCGGGTCCGCGCTGATCGCCTCGGTCGCGGTGCTCCTCGTCGCCTACGCGCTCGGCTGGCTCGCCGCCCGCCTCGCCCGGCGCCCGGCCCGCGAGGCCAACGCCGTCGGGCTCGTCGCCGGCTGGGGCAACGTCGGCTACCTCGGCATCCCGCTGACCGTGGCCGTCCTGGGCCCCGCGACGGCGTTCGCGGCGTCGCTGACGTCCACGCTGCACACCGCGCTCGCCATCACCGTGTTCCTCGTCGCCGCGACCCTCGGCGGGCGCGGTGGCGGGGAGGAGACCGCGGTCGCCCTGCCCGTGCTGCTCGCGCGGCGGGTGCTCGGCAACCCCGTGGTGATCGGCATCGCCGCCGGCGCGGTCGTCGCGCTGCTCGGGGTCGCGCTACCGCGTCCCGTGGCCACGACGATCGAGCTGCTCGGCGACCTCGCCGCCCTCGGCGGCCTGTTCGCGCTGGGGATCCTGCTGCGCGGTGCCGTGAGCGCCCTGCGCGGGGCGCGCTCGCAGTGGGTGCCGATGGGGGCCGCGGTGCTGATCAAGCTCGTCGTCATGCCGCTGCTCGCTCTGGGCGCGGTGGCGTGGCTCGGGGTCCCCGCGCCGTGGGCAGCGGTGCTCGTGGTGATGTGCGCCCTGCCAGACGCCGCGACGGTCTTCGTGCTCACCGCGCAGCACCGGACCTGGTACCGCGAGAGCACCGCGGTGGTCGTCGTCACCACGGTGCTCTCGCTGCTCACGCTGCCGCTGGTCGTGCTGGTGCTGCCGTGACGGGCTCAGTTGTCGCTGCGGTAGGCCTCGCGCCGCTGCTCGTGCGTGCGGGCCCCGGCCATGCGGACGACGCTCGTGCGCTGGTCGTCGCTGGCCGTGCCCTCGGCGACCGCGCGCTCGGCGTCGGCCATGGCGCGGTCCATCGCGGCCTCGGCGGCGTCGGCCGGGGTCGGCGCCACCCAGCCCCGACGGGCGTCCTCGGGCTCGTCGTGTCGGCGCTGCTCGGTGCTGCCGATCATGTCGTCCACCTCCGGTCGCTCATCGTCGTGGTGACGGTCCTGGCATCCCCGGGACCGGTGGTGCCCAACCGGTTGCATACATCACCGGCGCAGGTACGCCGGTGACGGGAACAACGGCGGGGATCGTGCTGGCAGGGGGCCGGTCGCGGCGGATGGGCACCGACAAGGCCCTGCTCCCCCGCGGCGGGACGACGCTGCTCGGCCACGTGCTCGACGTCCTCGCCGCGGCCGGCGACGAGCCGCTGCTGGTGGTCGGCGCGGCCGACGCGACGCGCGCGCT
>CADCTH010000208.1 GCA_902805495.1 uncultured Actinomycetospora sp. | reverse complement strand
CCGCTCGCCGAGCGCGGCCGCACCGACCCGGCCGAGGACCGGCGCGCCGCCGACCACGCGGCCCGCCCGCCACAGCCGTGATCCTGCGCTACGGGGTCTCGCGCAGGCGCTCGAGGGCGGCGATGAGCGTCTTCGCGTCGTAGGGGCCGAGGTGGCGCCGGGGCCGCGCGCCGCGGATGCCGACGAAGAAGGTCGGGGTGCCGGGCAGCTCGCTGCCGCGGGCGTCGATCTGGTCGTCGGTGACGCGGCGCGTGACGTCGCCGTCGCGCAGGTCCTCCTCGAGCCGGTCGACGTCGAGACCGAGGTCGGCGCAGTAGCCGAGCAGGCTCTCGCGGTCGAGGGCGTCGCTGTGGGCGAAGAACGTGTCGTGCACGTCCCAGAACCGGCCCTGCTCGGCCGCGGCCTCGGAGACCTCGGCGGCGATGCGGGCGTTGGGGTGGACGTCCTCGATCGGGAAGTGGCGGAACACGTAGCGCACGTCCTTGCCGAAGTACGCCCGCACCTCGCGGGTGGAGCCGGTGGCCTTGCTGCAGAACGGGCACTCGAAGTCGCCGTACTCGACGATCGTCAGCGGCGCGTCGACCGGCCCGCGGATGTGGTCGCGGCGCGGGTCGACCGCGCGCAGGAGCACCGAGGACACGTCGAAGGGCTCGGGACGCAGGCGGGCCCCGACACGGAAGACGACGGCCCCGAGACCGAGCGCGATCACGGACGCGGCGAGCACGCCCACGCGCGCCTCGTCGGCGAGGAGCGGGTCGGTGAGGGCGAGGTCGACGATGAACAGCGAGATCGTGAACCCGATGCCCGACAGCGCCGCGCCGCCGCCGACCTGGGTCGCCGTCAGACCCGGCGCGATGCTGCCCGGGCGCAGCCGCGCCATCAGTGCCGTCGCCCCGCTGATGCCGACGAACTTGCCCACCACGAGGCCGAGCACGACGCCCCAGGTCAGCGGCGACGTCGCCGCCGCCCGCAGTGTCTCGACCGTCAGCAGGACGCCCGCGTTGGCCAGCGCGAACACCGGCACGATGATGAACGCGGTGTACGGCTGCCAGAGGCGCATCAGGCGTTCGTTCACCGACACCGCGCGTTCCAGGCCGAGCCGGGCGGTGCGGGCGTACTCGGGGTTGGGCGACTGCCGGAACGCCCGCGTCAGTTCGGCGGCCCGCTCGACCTCGTGCCGGCGCGGGGGGTAGACGGGCAGCAGCAGCGCGATGAGCACGCCGGCCAACGTCGCGT
Source organism: uncultured Actinomycetospora sp. (assembly GCA_902805495.1). Taxonomy (GTDB): domain Bacteria; phylum Actinomycetota; class Actinomycetes; order Mycobacteriales; family Pseudonocardiaceae; genus Actinomycetospora. The sequence continues at coordinate 1,983 of CADCTH010000208.1, read as the reverse complement.
GCACGCCCGACAGGTAGAACGCCACCCAGATCACCACGGACACGACGAGGTAGCTCCCGCCGCGCCACACCTGCAGGCGGCGCAGCTGGAACACGGCGAGCAGGCCGACCACGGCGACGACCAGGGGCAGGATCCGCAGCTCGTCGGTGTAGACGAGCGCGATGATCGCCAGCGCGCCGACGTCGTCGGCGACGGCGAGGGTCAGCAGGAAGATCCTCAGGCGCTCGGCGCGGCGTGGCCCGACCACCGCGAGCGCCCCGAGCAGGAAGGCGGTGTCGGTGGAGATCACGACGCCCCACGCCGAGGCCTGCTCGCCGGTGGGGTTGAGCAGGAGGAACAGGATCGCGGGCAGGGCGAGCCCGGCGAGGGACGCCGCGAGCGGGACCACGGCCTTCGACCGGTCCCGCAGCTCGCCGATCGCGAACTCGCGCTTGACCTCCAGCCCGATGACGAAGAAGAACAGCGCCATCAGGCCGTCGTTGACCCAGTGCTGGAGGTCGAGGTCGATCCCGACGTCGCCGATCGAGATGGCGAGCCGGGTGTGCCAGAACGCGTCGTAGGTCTCGCCCCACGGGGAGTTCCTCCAGAGGAGGGCGACCACCGTCGCGACCAGCACGAACACGGCGGCGAGCGACTCGCTCGCGTCGCCTCGCCGGGCCTGGGCGATGCGCTCGAGGACGCCGTGCCACCGGGGCCGGCTGATCGTCACGTCGGCCATGGGCGGTCAGGCGGGACGCACGAGCAGCGCGACCGGGTAGCGGTCGAGCACCGCGGCCCGCAGCGGCGCGCCGCCCTCGACCGGTCGCCCGGTGACCACATCGGTCCAGTCGTCGGCGCCGGCGGGCAGGGGCAGCGAGGTGTCGCCCCAGCCACCGGCAGCCCGCAGCCCGACGGGCAGCCGGGTGGCCACGGCGACGAGGCGCTCGCGCCCGGCGGGGCCCCCGCGGGCGAAGGCCACGGCGTGGTCGGCCGCGGGCCCGGACGCGGGAAGCGGCGCGTACCCGGTGAACAGCTCCGGGCGGAACCGCCGCAGGCGCAGCGCCGCGCAGACCACGGCGAGCTTGGTGGCCGCGCGGTCGTCGTCGCCGCCGTCGAAGTCCGGCACCCACCCGCCGTCGAGCCGCTCGAGCAGGCGGCGGCGCAGGGCGAAGTCGACGGGCCGGCGGTTGTCGGGGTCGACGAGCGAGTACTCGTAGCACTCGGTGCCCTGGTAGACGTCCGGCACGCCCGGCCCGGCGAGCTGCAGCAGCTTCTGGCCCAGCGCGTTGGCCCGCCCGTGCGCGTCGACCTGCGCGACGAACGCCTCGATCTCCGCGACGGCCTCGGCGTCGCCGAGCACCTGGCCCGGCCAGGCCGCGATCGCCTCGTCGACCTCGGGCACCGCGTCGACGTGCGCGGTGACGAGCTTGGCCTCCTTGGACGCCTTGGTCAGGTAGCCGGCCAGGCGTTCGGAGGTGATCGGCCACGCCCCGAGCACCGACTGCCACGCCAGGAGCTCGAGCGACGGCGAGGGCAGGGGGTGGCGCGCCGAGGCGGTGCGCAGGAAGGCGCCCCACTCGGCGGTGAGCTCGCTGAGCACGGCCAGGCGGGCCCGGACGTCCTCGGAGCGCTTGGTGTCGTGGGTGGACAGCGTGGTCATCGACAGCGGCCAGTCGCGCTGCTGGACGGCGCACGCCTCGTGGAACTCCTGCACGGGCAGCCCGAAGCGGCCGGGGTCGCCGCCCACCTCGTTGAGCGCGGACAGCCGCAGGTAGCGGTAGAACGCGGTGTCCTCGACGCCCTTGGCCATCACCGGCCCGCAGGTCTGCTGGAACCGCGTCACGAACTCCTCCGCCGCCTCGCCCGACGGGCCCTCGGCGAGGGCCAGCCGGCCGACCAGCGCGATCTCCGCGGCGCGGGCGGGGACCCGCTCGGTCGCCGCGGCGACCGCGAGCGCGACGTGCGCGCGGGCGACGTCGTCGGCCGCGCCCTGCGGCGACAGGT
>CADCTH010000207.1 GCA_902805495.1 uncultured Actinomycetospora sp. | reverse complement strand
GGCGAGGGAGCCCGGCCCGTTCGGCGAGTGCGACGAGCTCGTGGTGAAGTTGGTGGGGCTGTTCGAGGGGCAGGAAGTGCGTGCCGACGAGGGGCACGAACCGGGCCTGCGGGATCGTCGTGGTGGCGGCGCGGATGTCCGCAGCCGCGACGGCGACGTCGAGTGTGCCGCCCACGAGGGTGACCGGGAAGGAGACGAAGCCAGTGTCGACAGGGGGATGATCCCCGGCAGCCAGGAGGAGCTCGGAATACCAGGTCCACGGGTGTGTCGCGAACTGCCGGGCGACCTGCGTCGAGGCGGCCAGGTCTGGCAGCGGGGCGACGTGGTCGACCCCGAGGGCCCGCGCGAAGTTCACTGTCGGGTACGCCAGCGCCGCCGCGGGCGGCCCCAGCACGCGCAGCAGCCACGCGGCGCTGCGACCGAGCCCTTCGCGCACGGCCACGGGCGGACCCGGTGGGCCGAACGCGCGGAACGACCCGCCGGGCAGTCCGCCGATCCCGAGGATGCCCGCTACCCGTCCGGGGTTGGCGCGGGCGAACTCGAAGGCGACGTCGACCCCAATAGACCAACCCAGCAGCACCGCGCGCTCGAAGCCTGCGTCGTCCATGGTCGCTTCGAGGTCGGCGGCGTGGTCCTCGACGCATATGCGGGTCGGGTCGGCGGGCCGTTCGGAGCCGCCGAGGCCTCGGTGCCACCAGGACACGGCCGCGAACCCGCAGTCGGGCGTTTCCAACCGGGGCCAGGCCGAGGGCGGGGTCCCCAGCCCGTTGCTGATCACGAGGGGGACTCCGTCACCGCCGTTGGTCCACGTGCGCAGGTAGGTGCCATCGCGACTGATCACGCCGTCGGTCGGTGACGGGCATCGTGCGGCCCGCGACAAACTGTTCAAGCGATGCCCCTCGGCGAGGCCGTCGTCTCTGGAGGACGGCGACGAAGAGGCGAGGCTAGCGATCGGGCGGTCAGGACGAGGAAGCGCGCCCGACCGGCCCAAACGTCTCGAATGCTCGACGCCGCGGCTCCGGGGGTCCGGCTGTCGTACTAGCCGTGATCGCTGCGGGGTCGGCGGCCGTCTGCCGAGCGTCGGGGACCGGCGCGGGTCGTGCCGCGGGTCCGGCCGTTGCCGCCGTCTCCGGTCGGCTCGGGGTCGAGGTCGGCGTTAGCGGCAATTAGGGCGGCCTGCTCGGCGGGGCTGCTGGAACTCGGTCGGGTGGTGTCGAGGAATTCGACGAGCAGCTCGGTGAAGCGTTCGGGGTTGTCGGCGTGGGGGAAGTGCCCGGCGCACTCGAACAGTTCGAGGCGGCTGCCGGGCATCAGGGCGTGGGCCCGGTGCGCGTGCGCGACGGGGATCATGGTGTCGCCGGTGCCCCAGACGATGAGAGTGGGCAGGCGCTCGGTGAGGTAGAGCCGTTCGGTGGCTCGGACCCGTTGGCCGCCGGGGTCGATGACGCTGCGGGCGGTGTGCAGGAACGCCCGGCGGTGCACCGGGTCGGTCAGCGAGGTGAACGACCGCGCCGACTCGCCGACCGACGGCGCCCAGCGACCCAGCCCGGGCACGAGGCAGGCGGCGGTGTGGGCCAACCAGCTCACCGCGCCCAGCATGCGGGTGTCGGTGAGCACCGGCAGCACCCATTCCGCGCCCGGCAGGGTCGCCGCGCGCAGGACGGGGCTGACCTCCCGCCCGAGCCCGCCGGAGGAGACCAGGACGAGGCGGTCGCAGTGCTGGGGGAAGGTCAGCGCGAACTGTTGGACCACGCCACCGCCCAGGGAGTGCCCGACGATCGAGGCGTGCTCGTAGCCCAGCACGGCGAGCAGGTCGCGAATGCCGGTGGCGTAGCCGCCCAGGGAGTAGTCGGCCCAGGGCGCTGAGGAGGAGCCGTGCCCCACGAGGTCGGGCACGATGACGTGCCGGGGATCGCGGCGGCGGGCGAGTTCGGCGAGCACCGGTTGCCAGGTGTGGGCGCTGCCGGCGATGCCGTGCACCAGCACCACCACGTCACCGGAGGGATGGGTCCACGGCCCGTCGTCGCCGGCGAGGACACGTGGCGCGCCGGGATGGACTCCCAGAAGCCGACGCGCTCGTCGTGGATGGCCACGGTGCGCCGCAGGGTCCGGCGTCCGCCGGGCCCTTCCGGTTCCAGGCGGTCAGATGCGCCCATGCTTGACTGCGGTGCCGACTCCATCGACTCTGCGGCCCTCACGCTGCTCCGGGGACGGGCCCACCGTGCCAGCCCCGCCGCGGCCCCGCACTCTTGCGCGCCCCGGTCTGCTGCTCGCGGCTGGGGGCGACGTCGGCGGTGAGCCAGTGCGCGACCTCATGTCGTCGCTTGTGGGGGCTCGAACCAGTCGGCGGTTCGCGATGGGTATGACCGGGGCGTTTTGAGTCAGGTCGGGCCGGGCGCGCGGCGGCGCGCACCCGGCCCTGGAGATCAGAGGAGAGGACGAGCGGACCAGTGATGTCCGCTCTGGAGCCTGGCCCTCCCTCGCACTCCGTCGGCTGTCGATGAATCCCGGGCCGGCGAGGGCCTCGGGCCGGCGAGGGCATCGCGCGGAGGGCGGCTCCCGAGCAACGGCGCGACCTACATGGGGTAGTCATGCGGCCATGTGGTTCGACTCGTGGGGTGACCTGGTGAGGGCCTTGCTGGTGGGGACGGCGGCCTACGCCTCCCTCGTTGTCCTGCTGCGCCTGTCTGGCAGAGGACCCTGGCCAAGCTGAATGCCTTCGACCTCGTCGTCACTGTCGCGCTCGGCTCGACGCTCGCGACGATCCTGCTCAGCTCGGACGTCTCGTGGGCGGAGGGGGCGGTCGCCCTCGTGCTGCTCGTGGTGCTGCAGCTCGTGGTGGCGTGGACGACGTCCCGGTGGCCGGCCACTCGCCTGGCCCTGACCGCCGCGCCGACGCTGCTGCTGCACCACGGCGAGGTGCTCGAGGACGCCCTGCGGAGGCACCGGGTCTCGCCGGGCGAGCTGCGCCAAGCCGTGCGCTCCAGCGGCAACGGTGACCTCTCCCAGGTCGGTGCCGTGGTGCTTGAGAGCGACGGCACCCTAAGCGTGGTGACGGCTTCCTCGCTGGGCGACGCCTCGGCCCTGGTCGACGCGAGGGGCACGCGCGGTTGAGGCGTGCGCCGTGGCGCGGTGTCCGGGTGCGGGCCGCCGCCGACCGGCGAATCCAGCAGGCCCACAGCAGCGGTGCCGCGGGCGGGTCGTGCGGGAGCGGTTCGAGGGTGCGCTCCCGCACCTCGCTGATCACGTGGTTCCGGCGGTCAGTCCGGGTTGCGGGGGGCGACGTCTGAGCTGCCCTGGTCCTCGGGGTCGACATCGATGGCGAAGGCCGGTTCGACCGGCGAGGTCGGGTCTTTCGACTCGTCGCCCGGAGGCACGTCGTCGGGCTCACTGGCGACGTCGTTCTGCTGCGCGGGACTGAGGTCGTCCGGATATCCACCGTCGAGGCGATGCTCCGGACCGCCGAGCACCTCCTTCTCGAGGGCGTCCACCGCGTCCTTGGGGTTGCGGCGGGCTCGATCTCGATCCAGGGGACCGGCGTCGGTTGAACCCGGTCGACGGGACGGATCAGTCATATCGAAGTTCTCTCCTCGTACCGACCGGACACCTCGGCGGCGTCACGCGGGGCCGTGTCGGTGGTGGACGGGTTGCTCAAGCAGCGCACGCAGCTCGGCGACGAACCGGTCGGGTCGCTCGACATGGGGCAGGTGCCCGCAGGCGCGGAACAGCGCCAGACGACCATGAGGCAGCCGATCAACCGCGACCCGGCCGTGGTGGGCGGGCAGGACGAGGTCCCACGTTCCCCAGATGACCAGAGTCGGCATCGTCAGGACTTCGAGGTCGTCGAGCAGGACCTCGCGCTGCCCGTAGGCGCTGAACAGGGCGCGTGCCAGAGCCGTGGAGGCCTCGAGCTGTCCGGGACGGCGACCGAGAGCGTGCGCCTCGGTGAAGAAGTCGGCGGGCACGCGCCAGGGCTGTGCGAACAACAACGCGGCCGACAACATCGTGCGCTGCAGGTCTCCACCGGGAAGCCGACTAAGCATGATCGCCCACTCGCCCAGGCCCGGCAGGGTGTCCAGGGCGATGAATGGGTTGACTGCTCGCCCGAGGCCGGCGCTGGCCACCAAGGTGAGCGTCCGCACCCGGGCGGGGTCGGCCAGCGCCAGGTGCAGGGCCACGGCGCCACCGACGGAGTGCCCGACCAGGTCGACGGCGCCGATCTCGAGGGCGTCGAGGAAGTCAGCCACCGACGGTGCGAGGTCACGGCTGGGGGCGTAGCCGTCTACGGGCGGAGCGCTGTCACCGTGCCCGGGCAGGCTCACCGCAATCACCCGTCGGTCCCGGGCCAGGGCGGGCATCACGTGCCGCCAACTGGCGGCGTTCTGCTCATGGCCGTGCAGCAGCACCAGCACCGGACCGCTGCCTACCTCGAGGTACCGGGTGTCGACACCGCCGACGGAGACCCGCCGCTCCTGCGCAACGAACTCGTCTGCGGACACGATCGACACGGGAACCCCCTGGAATCCGGGCGCGGAACGACCACGAAGGTCTCGGGGCCGGGTGGAGACCGGCTTCGGAGTACCCCACGACCTCCCGCCGGAAGCGTGATCACGAGAGACGAGGCGAGAGCGCCCCGCGCGCCCGCCATCCCAGGAAGTCGGCTGCCGGCCGAGCGGCGCAGGCGACCTCGCGTCCCCACTCCACCCACCGACGTGCCCGACACCTTGTCCAGTCACTGGAGGCGGTGAGGCTGCGGTTGCTCAGCCCTACGGCTTTGGCTGCCTCCCCTGAGCGGCGCCGTCTTCGCACGGAGCGCCCGGCCCGGAAGCAAGGTGCGGCGCTGGCCAACGTTCGCCCGCGCGAGGTCGGGCACCGCACCGTCGGGGCGGCTTGTGGTGGCGCCGTGTCAGGCCGGATGCGGCTGATCTTCGCGACAATGCGGATGAGCCACCAGACTCCGAGCGCACCGGCGACGAGACCCTCCCCGAGGCAGCCGTTCTTCGCCGGCGGGCCCGGAAGCGATGCGCGGATCGCACGCCTGGCCATCGAGCAGACCAGGATTCACCGCGACCAGCTGGCCCTCTACGGACGGCTCATGCGTTCGGACCGGATCGCGAGCGGCTCACCCGAGCGGGCGACCCTCGAGCTCGGTCTGCGCTTCGAGCGGCTCGCGATCGATTTCTGGACCGAGGTCGGCGAGAACCCGCCCGCAGGGGAGGGCTCGACACGTTCGGCGGAGCAGGAGCCTCCGGCACCGTCCGCACCGGGCCGCGAGGGGTAGGCGCGGACGCTCCCGACCGGAGCCGGGTGGAGTCGGGTTCTGCCCACCGTGCCGAGCAGAGACGTACCCGCGGCCGGTGTCGATTCTCGGTGGTGCATGCGATCCGCCATCTCCAGCACGACCGGGGCCGGTGCACATCGATCCCGACCACCTGTCGTCCCTCGTACCATGCGTCCACGGGGCCTTCCCCAAACCATGGACACAGCACCCCGATCACTCATCGGAAGTCACGAGGAGCGGGAGGCCCCGGTGCTCGCGCACGAGCACGTCAAGCTCGTGACCGCGCAGCGCAGTCAGCGGTGTTCAGGGTTCTCGAAGTCGAAGCGGCATCCCGAATCCCATTCCGAGCGCTGATTGCCGTGGGCGGGGATGCCGCCGGCATCCTTCAGCATCCTCGCCAGGTGGAGCAGGTTCCACGTCATGAAGGTGGTGTTCCGGTTGGTGAAGTCGTTCGTGTGCCCACCGGAGCCG
>CADCTH010000206.1 GCA_902805495.1 uncultured Actinomycetospora sp. | reverse complement strand
GGCCCCGGACCGGCTGCTGCCGGCCGGGACGTGGAAGACGCGGGCCATGCTCGCGGACGCTAGGGCGGGGACCACCGGCGACCCAGCGTCCTGTCCCGCAGGGCTGGACACCGCCGCGCGGGCTCCCGAGACTCGGCCGATGGTCTCGGCGGTCGGCAAGGCGGCCGCCCTGCTGCGCGCCTTCGACCCGGGCGTCGACGTGCTGTCCACCCGCGCGCTCGCGGCCCGCACCGGCATCGCCCGCTCGACCGTCCACGTCCTCGCCGCGACGCTGGCCGCCGAGGGGCTCCTCGAGACCGTGCCCGGCCGCGGGTGGCGGCTCGGGCCGCTGTTGGTCGGTCTCGCCGGCCAGATCATCGAGCACACCGGGCTCGTCGCGGCCGTCGAGGGCGCCCTGGGCGGCCTGCTGCGCGTGGCGGGCCAGGAGGTCCACGTCGGGCAGCTCGTCGGCGGGTGGCTCGTCTACCTCCATCGCGAGGCCGGGCCGAGCTCGAGAGGCAGGGCGCCCATGGACAACCGCGTCGGGCTGCGCGCCCCGGCCTGGCGCGGCGGGTGCGGCAAGGCGGCGCTGTCGCGGCTGGACCCCGCGGAGGTCGACGAGCGGGTCGCGCGGCTGTGCCGCGACGAGGGCGTGCCCGCCCCGGACCCCGTGGCGCTCGCCGAGGAGCTGGCCGCCGGCCGCGAGGCCGGGTACGTCGTGTCCTCGTCGTTCCAGGCCGGCCGGACGTCGGTGGCCGCCGCGGTGGTCGACGGCGACGGCCGGCCGCTCGGCGGGCTCTCGGTCGCCGGCCCGACCACGCTCTTCCCCCGGGCGGTGCTGCTGCGGACCGCGCAGGACGTGGTCGCCGCCGCGGACCGGGCCCGGCTCGCCGTCCGCGGGCCGGTCGCCGCGGTGCCCCGCCGACGCCGCAGTCCCACGGAGCGGAACGCGGTGGTTCCACCGGGGTGACGGGCGGTGCACAGTGACGCCATGAGTGCGCCCGCGAAGGTCCCCGCCGCGATCGTCGGCCCGGGCAACATCGGCACCGACCTGCTGGCCAAGCTCGCGCGCAGCCCGCGGATCGAGGTCACGGCGATGGTCGGGGTGGTCGAGTCCGAGGGGCTCGACCGGGCGCGCGCGATGGGCGTCGCGGCCTCGCCGGACGGGGTCGACTGGCTGCTCGCGCAGCCGACGCTCCCCCGCATCGTCTTCGAGGCCACGTCGGCCAAGGCGCACGCGGCCAACGCCCCGCGCTACGCCGAGGCCGGCATCCGCGCGGTGGACCTGACGCCCGCGCACCTCGGGCCGATGGTGTGCCCGGCGGTCAACATGCCCGACCACCTGGACGCCCCGAACGTCAACATGATCACCTGCGGGGGCCAGGCGACGATCCCGATCGTCGCGGCGGTGTCGCGGGTGGCGTCGGTGGCCTACGCCGAGATCGTGGCGTCGGCCGCCTCCCGCTCGGCGGGGCCGGGCACGCGCGCCAACATCGACGAGTTCACGCAGACCACGGCGCGGGCGGTGGAGGAGGTCGGCGGCGCCGAGCGCGGCAAGGCGATCATCATCCTCAACCCGGTCGAGCCGCCGATGATCATGCGCGACACGGTGTTCTGCTCGCTGCCCCCGGACGCCGACCCCGACGCCGTCGCGGCCTCGGTGCACGCGATGGTCGAGCGCGTCCAGCAGTACGTCCCGGGCTACGCGCTGCGCGCCGAGCCGCAGTTCGACCCGCCCGACGAGAAGTGGGGCGGCAACGGCCGGGTGGCGGTGTTCCTGGAGGTCAAGGGCAACGGGGACTTCCTGCCCGAGTACGCCGGCAACCTCGACATCATGACCGCCGCCGCGGCGCAGGTCGGCGAGCTCGGGGCGACGGAGATGACGGAGGTGGCGGCATGAGGCCGACCATCACCCACGACGTCCGCATCACCGACACCACCCTGCGCGACGGCTCCCACGCCCAGGCGCACCAGTTCACCATCGAGCAGGTCCGCGACACCGTCCGCGCGCTCGACCGCGCCGGGGTCGAGGTCATCGAGGTGACCCACGGCGACGGCCTCGGCGGCTCCAGCTTCAACTACGGCTTCTCGCACACCAGCGAGCTCGAGCTCATCGCCGCCGCCCGCGAGGAGGCCACGCAGGCCCGGATCGCGGTGCTGCTCGTGCCCGGCATCGGCACCGTCGAGGACCTGCGCCGCGCCCGCGACGCCGGGGCCGACGTCGTGCGCGTCGCCACGCACTGCACCGAGGCCGACGTCAGCCCCCAGCACTTCGGGGTGGCCCGCGACCTGGGCATGGAGACCGTCGGTTTCCTCATGATGGCCCACCGGACCTCGCCGGAGGACCTGGCGAAGCAGGCCCGGATCATGGTCGACGCCGGCTGCCAGTGCCCGTACGTCACCGACTCCGCGGGCGCGCTGCTGATGCACGACGCCCGCGCCCGGTTCGAGGCGCTGCTCGCCGAGGTCGGCGACGAGGCCTGGGTGGGCTACCACGGCCACCAGAACCTCTCGCTCGGCGTCGCCAACTCGGTGATCGCCGCGGAGGTCGGGGTCAAGGAGATCGACGGATCGCTCTGCGCGCTGGGCGCCGGGTCGGGGAACTCGCCCACCGAGGTGATCGCCGCCGTGTTCGACCGCATGGGCATCAGCACCGGGCTCGACGTCACCGCGCTGCTCGACGCCGCCGAGGACGTCGTGCGCCCCTACCTGCACCGCTGGCCCAAGATGGACCGCAACGCCATCACCCAGGGCTGGGCCGGGGTCTACTCGTCGTTCCTGCTCCACGCCGAGCACGCCGGCGAGCGCTACAAGGTCCCGGTGCCCGACATCCTGCGCCGCTGCGGCGAGCTCGGCCTCGTCGGCGGCCAGGAGGACATGATCATCGACATCGCCCTCGAGCTCGCCCGCGAGCGGGAGCAGGGCTGAGCGTGCCGGTCCTCGAGATCCACCTCGTCGAGGGCGACCACGCCCCCGCGGCCGTCGCCCGCCTGCTGGAGGCCGCGAGCCGGCGCTACGCCGAGGTGCTGGAGTCGCCGCTCGAGCGCATCCGGGCGTACGCGACGCTGCACCCGCGCGAGCACTGGGCGGTGGGCGGCGCGACCGGCCCGGGGACCGACCTGGCGCCGGCGCCGTACTTCACCGCGATCGTCCTCGAGGGCCGGCCGGTCGACCAGCGCCACCGTCTGCTCGCCGACCTCACCGACCTGCTCGTCGACGTCCTCGGCGCCACCCGGTCGCGGGTGCGCGGGCGGATCATCCAGGTCCCGCCCGACGACTGGGCCATCGGCGGCGTGCCCGCCTCCGGCGCGCGGCGCGACGAGATCGCCGCGCGGGCGGCCCCTCGGTAGCAGCGAACGGGCGGTTCGCTGCTTCTCAGCGTACGAACGGCGCGTTCGCTGCATTCCTTGCGCGGTATATGCCGACTGAGGCATGCTCAGCACTGTGACCACCGAGCCCGACGCCGGGACGTGGACGGCCCTGGCGGACCCGCACCGCCGGGCCGTGCTCGGCCTGCTGCGGGAGCGACCCCGGGCCGTCGGCGAGCTCGTCGACGCCCTGGACCTCAGCCAGCCCAGCACGTCCAAGCACCTGCGGGTGCTGCGCGAGGCGGGGCTGGTGCGGGTGCGGGCCGAGGCCCAGCGCCGGGTCTACGAGGTCGACCCGGCCCCGCTGGCGGCCCTCGACACCTGGCTGGCGCCCTACCGGCGGATGTGGTCGGACAGCCTCGACGCCCTCGCCCGGCGCCTCGAGGACACCGCGACGCGAGAGGACCCCGCATGAGCCCCACCGGCACCTACCTGGAGATCGAGGGCCGCCCGGCCCTGCGCTTCGAGCGCCGCCTGCCGCACCCCCCGGCCCGCGTCTGGACGATGATCACCGATCCCGACGAGCTGGCGACCTGGTTCCCCGCCCGGGTGCACCTGGACGCGTGGGAGGTCGGCCGGACCCTCCGGTTCACCTTCGAGGGCGAGGAGGGCGAGAGCACCGGCCGGGTGCTGGCCGTCGAGCCGGTCGGCCGCCTCGCGCTCGACTGGGAGGGCGACGAGCTGGTCTTCGAGCTCGCCGGCACCGACGACGGCACGCTGCTGACGTTCACGACGCTGCTCGCCGAGCGCGACACCGCCGCCAGCAACGCCGCCGGGTGGGACGTCTGCCTCGACGCCCTCACCGGCACGTCGGACGCGCCGTCGACCGGGCGCACCCCGCCCTGGGAGGAGCGCTACCAGGAGTACGTCGCGGCCGGTGTGCCCTCGGGCGCGGCGATCCCGGGCTGAGCCGCCAGACTGCGGCCCGTGACCGATCCGCTCGCCGCGCTCGACGCGGGCCCCGAGGTGTCCGACGTCGACCTCACGGCGGCCGATGCCGACCGGGTGCGTGAGCGCCTGGACCGCGGCCACGGCGCGCCGTGGGTGCTGCGCCGTTGCGTGCTCGACGAGCTCGACCTCGCCGGCGTCGACCTCACCGGCGCGACGCTCGACCGCGTGCAGGCGGCGGGCGTCCGGCTGCGGGGCGCGGTGCTCGACGGGGCGCGCGTGGACGGCGGCTCGCTGGCCGGTGCCGACCTGCTCGAGGCCGACCTCACCGACGCCGTGCTCACCGGCGTCGACCTCTCGCGCGCCCGGCTCGTCGGCGCCCACCTCACCGACACCGCGTTCCGCGACTGCCGCATGGTGGGCGCCGACCTCTCGGGCCGGCGTGACCTCGCGGTCACCTTCACCGTCGACGGCTGCTCGCTCGCGCTGGCCCGTCTCTCCGATGCCCACCTGCGCGGCTGGCGCCTCGACCGCGTCGACCTCTCCGACGCCGACCTCTCGGGCGCCGACCTGCGCGACGTGGTGCTCACCGCCAGCAAGCTGCGCGGCACCGACCTGACCCACGCCCGCCTGACCGGCGCCGACCTGCGCGGCGCCGACCTCGGCGAGATCACCCCCGAGACGCCGGCGGTGCTGCGCGGCGCGATCGTCTCCCCGGAGCAGGCCGCGGACGTGTGCCGCGCGCTGGGCCTGCAGGTGGTCTAGGTGAGCCGGTCCCCGGGGTGCAGGACCTCGGCGGGCTCGCACGCCCGGTCGTCCACCAGCAGGCGCCGCGGCCGGACCCACGCGTCGGCGGTGGCGACGACCGCGCCCTCGGCGTCCCGGTCGACCTCGCCCGGGACGTGGCCGGCCGACGACCGCCCCGTCGGCGTCGCGCGGACCACGCCGATCTCGTCGGCACCTCGCCGCGTGCGCGGTGTCCCCCACGGGGAGGGGTAGGGGCCGTAGTCGCAGGCGCGCAGGAAGGCGAGGATCTCGTCGGCCGGTGCCGACCACGGCACCCGCCCGTCGTGCGGCACCCCCCGCCCGTAGTACCGGCGGGCGG
>CADCTH010000205.1 GCA_902805495.1 uncultured Actinomycetospora sp. | reverse complement strand
GCGCCTGCTCACGCGCGACCGGGCCTGCGGCACCCTGCTGCTGGCGGGTCCCCGGGTGCGCGCGCTCGCGACCGGCGCGCTGCTGCTCCCGCGCCGCCCGGGCCTGCACCGGCGGGCGGCGGTGCACGCCACCGTCGAGGTGGACGGCGGGGTGCTGGTCCTGGCCTCTACCCACCTCGACCTCGACCCGGCAGCCCGGCTCGACAGCGCCCGACGCGTGCGCGCCGCCCTGCCGGCCGGCCCGCTCGTGCTCGGCGCCGACGTCAACGACGAGCCCGGGAGCCCGCCCTGGGAGGCGCTCGCCGAGGGACTGTCAGACGCGGGGGAGGGGCTCGGCCCGACGTTCAGCGTGGTCGCGCCCCGGCGCCGCATCGACGCCCTGCTCGTCTCCCCGGCGCTGCGGCTGGTCGACCGGCGGCTGCTCGACGCGGGGCCGGTGACCGACCACCTCGGCGTGGTGGCCGACCTCGAGCACCGCTAGCCGGGCGCGTCCGCCCCGCAGTGCGGGCACGGCCCGGGGCGGCCCTGCTCGAGCCGCTCCAGCCGCTCCGCGATGAGGGCCAGCGTGGTGATCGTCGGGTCGTCGTCGCCGTCGCCCCGCCCCGCCTGCTCCGCGGAGTGCTTGACGAACCAGGTCGCGACGGCGGCGGTGATGAGCCCGAGCAGGGCGATGCCGACCACCATGAGGACCCCGGCGATCGCCCGCCCCTCGAGGGTCACCGGGTAGCGGTCGCCGTACCCGACGGTCGTGATGGTCACCGTCGCCCACCACAGCGCCTCGCCGTAGGTCGTGATGGTGGCCGACTCGGCCTCGCGCTCGGCCTCGACCATGAGCGCGGCGGAGCTCAGCACCAGCAGGCCGGCGAGCCCGGCGATGAACGCCAGGCCGTTGCGGATGTCGTCGCCGGCGCGCCGGGCGGAGGTGCCGAGGACGCCGACCAGCGTGAGCAGCCGCAGCGGGCGCAGGAAGGGCGCGACCAGGGCGAGCAGGTCGACCAGGTGGGAGCGGACGTGGTGGCGGCGGTCCGGGGCGAGCCGGAGGCGCACGACGTAGTCGACGGCGAAGGCCGCCCAGACGAGGACCTCCCCGCCGCGCAGGGCGACGGTGGCGGCGCGCGACCGGTCGGGCGTGAGGGCCTGCACGACGAGCAGGACGAGGAACAGCAGCGCGAAGCCGAGCATCGGCGCCTCGGCCCGTGCGGTCCAGCGCGCCAGGGCCTCCGGGCTGCGGGCCGGCCGCGCGGAGGTCGCGGGCCGTCCGGGCGCGCCGCCGGTCACGTCGTCGGCGGGACCAGCTCGCGCGCCAGCTGCTCGAGGAACAGCCCGATGTCGGTGACGATCCCGACGGCCTGCGACGACCCGCGGTCGGCGAGCTTGGTCACCGTCGCGGGGTGGATGTCCACGCAGACCAGCGGCACCGACGCCGGCAGGATGTTGCCCGTCGCGATGGAGTGCAGCATCGTCGCGACCATGATCGCGAAGCCGACGCCGGGCAGCTGGGCGCGCATCGCCCGCTGGCCCTCGATGACGTCGGTGTAGACGTCCGGGAGCGGGCCGTCGTCGCGCACCGAGCCGACGAGCACGAACTCCTTGCCGTGTGTGACGAGCGCGTGCATGATCCCGCCGGTCAGCACGCCCTGCGCGACGGCGTCGGCGATCGAGCCCGCCCGGCGCACGGTGTTGATCGCCCGGATGTGGTGCTCGTGGCCGTGCTCCACGCCCTTGCCCTGCGCCAGGTCGACGCCGAGCGAGGTGCCGTACAGCGCCGCCTCGATGTCGTGGGTGGCGAGCGCGTTCCCCGCGAACAGCACGTCCACGAAGCCCGCCTCGACGAGCTGGACGAGGGCGTGCGCCGCGCCGGTGTGGACGACGCCGGGCCCGCCCACCCACAGGATGCGGCCGCCCTCGGCCTTGACCTCCCGCATCGTCTGGGCGATCTGGCGCACGAGCAGGCCCTGGGGCTTCTCCGAGCTCACCGACGACGACATGAACTCGAACCCGTCGCCCGCGGTGCTGTGCTCGCGCAGCGGGAGCACGACCTTGACGCCGCCGGCGCCGCAGACGACCTCCATCCCGGCCTTGACGTCGCTGACCGGGATGGTGCGCACCCGGCCGTCCTCGACGACCAGGCCGCAGTCCATCTCGGGCTGCTCCACGGGCACCCAGTCGGCGCCGAGGCGCACGACGGTCTCGAGGTTGGTCGTGGAGTAGAAGTCCTCGGGGAAGACGCCGTCGCGGTCGACGGCCCGCAGCACCGCCTCGCCGGGGTCGACCTGGTTGACGCCGTGCGTCTGCAGGCGCATGAGCAGCCGGGCGAGGGCGTCGCGGTCGTCGGCGGACACGAGCAGCCGCGCGTACGACTCGTCGCTGTGGGCGCGCCCGACGTCGAGGCGGTCGATGACGTAGTCGCCGCCGTACGCGAGCACGTCGTCGAGGACGGAGGCGAGCACGCCGGTGTCCATGAGGTGGCCCCGGATCTCCAGGGTCTCGGTGACCGGCACGTGCGCTCCTCCTGCTGTCCGGTTGGGCCACGGGCGGGGTCGCCAGGCAGGCTAGACGACCGCCCCGTCGTCGGGCCCGCTGCCGGGAGCACTGTCGCGCATCCACCAGACCAGCGCCCCCGCGCCGCCGGCGAGCAGCACGAGGCCGAGCGCGCGCACGGCGGGATCGCGTGGCTCGAGGGCGAAGAGCACGACGAGCCCGAGCAGGACGGACAGCAGGGCTGCCGCCGTGCGCAGCCGCACGCGGGGGACCGGCGGCGGTGGCGGCGGCACGTAGTGGCCGTCGTCCAGTCCCGGCGGCTCCTCCCAGTCGCGCGGACCGGAGGGCTCGCTGCGGGGCCCGGCGGGCGGGCCGGCCGGCGGCAGGGCGC
>CADCTH010000204.1 GCA_902805495.1 uncultured Actinomycetospora sp. | reverse complement strand
CGGTCGGACGGCACGGCCAGCGCCACCTCGCCGGCGACGAGGGCCAGCACGAGCACGACGATCAGCGCGGCCTTGCCCGGCGTCGGCGCGTGGTCGAAGGCGTCGTCGAGCACCAGGCGCACCGACAGGTCGTCGCGGCCGGCGTCGGCCGCCGGCGGCACCGAGGTCCGCAGCGCGTCCACCTCGGGCAGTGGCGTCACCGGCTTCGGCTCGGGTCGCGACTCGGGCAGCACGGTGCGCTCGAGCTCGCGCCGCTCCTCGGGGTCGGGCGCGATGATGCGGCTCGGCGTCCCGGAGACCATCGCGCCGTCGAGCAGCACCCGCACCCCGGCGGCGTCACCGGCCACGACGAAGCGGCAGTCGCCCGCCGGCAGGAACCCGGACCAGAGGTCGAAGCCGCCGCTGCGCACGGTCACCGCGTCGCCGCGCGCCACGTCGGCCAGCGCCTCGGCCGCGGCGTCGCGCGACGTCGGGCCCATGGTCGAGAGGACGACGCCGTCCGGGGTGGCCGCCGCAGCCCGGGCGGTGCGGCAGCTGAAGCGGGCCTCGAGCTCGGCGGGCTCGTACGCCGTGAGCATGAGCATCGTCGGGGCGGGATCGCGCGGGTCCACCGGCCAGCGCACCTCGGGCGTGCTCACCGAGACCGGGGCGAACGGCAGGAGCACGGCGCCGACCAGGGCGATCAGCCCGGCGACCACCGCGATCACCCACGCCACCGGGACGGGTCGCCGCAGGGGTTCCGGGGGCGAGCCGTCGGGCGCGACCGACACCTGCGGCGGGGCGTCCGTGCTCACCAGCCGCCGCTCCCTGTCGTCCGTCCCCCCGGGATCCCGGTGCCGTCACGCTAACCGGGCCATCCCGGGCGACGGTCCCCCGGGGCCCGCGACGACGGCCGGGTCCTCCGCGGATCCTCAGGGGCTCCCGGCTACGCTGGAGCCATTGCAGCACCGAGTGAGGAGTCGCTCGCCGTGAGCGACCGGGCGCCCGGCAACGTCGGAGCCAAGAGACTGGTCGGCGCGGCCGGCCTGGGCGTGCTGGTCTCCGGCCTGGTCGTCAACGTCTACCTCGCCGTCGTCGCCCGGGCCCTGCCGCCCGCCGAGTACGCGACGTTCGGCTCGTTCTGGGCGCTGGCCCTCGTCCTGGGCTTCGGCGCCTTCCTGCCGCTCGAGCAGGAGCTGGCCCGCCGGCTCCCGCTACCCGGCGACCGCCGCGCGCTCCTGCGCGCGGCCTCGGGGGCGGCGGCCGTGCTCGCGGGCATCGCGCTGGTCGTGCTCGCGGCCGCGCTGCCCGTGGTGTCGCGGGCCCTGGAAGACAACGTCTCCGTGCTGATCGCCCTCGCCGCCCTGTGCGTGGTGTCGGGCGGGCAGTTCCTGGTCCGCGGCACGCTCATCGGCACCGACCGCCTCGTGCGGCACGCGGCGGTGATGGTGCTCGACGCCGCGCTGCGCCTCGGGCTCGCCATCGCGGTGTTCGTCGTCGGCGGGCAGGACGCCGCTGCCTTCTGCTGGGCCCTGGTCGCCGCCATCGCCCTGGCGAACGTGCCCCAGCTGACCGCCGCCTGGCGGCGCGCCGTCGCGTGGGGCCGCCCCGCGGTGGGCCGCCCCGACCCGGCACCGACCACCCGGGGGCTGACCCGCGCGGCGGTGCCGCTGCTGGTGGGGTCGGCGTGCGCCCAGCTGCTGCTCAACGGACTGCCGGTGCTCGTCGTGGCCCAGGCCGCCGACGGGCAGGAGATCGCGGCCGCGGGTGTCTTCGTGGCGGCGTTCACGCTGGCGAAGGCGCCGCTGTCGATGGTGGTGCCCCTGCAGTCGGCGGTCGTCCCGA
Source organism: uncultured Actinomycetospora sp. (assembly GCA_902805495.1). GTDB lineage: Bacteria > Actinomycetota > Actinomycetes > Mycobacteriales > Pseudonocardiaceae > Actinomycetospora. The sequence goes on along the minus strand of CADCTH010000204.1, from coordinate 1,862 downwards.
CGCTGACCCGGCTGATCGCCCAGGGCCGGCGCCGCGAGGTGCTCGTCCTGCTGGTCAAGGGCGCGGCGGTGCTCGTCGGGGTCGCCGCGATCGCGGTGCCGCTGGCCTGGTGGATCGGCCCGGCGATCGTGTCGCTGATCTTCGGCGACGACTACACCATCGGCGGCCTCGACCTCGCGCTGATCATCTGCGGGGTGCTCGCCCACATCGGGCTCGTCGTGATCACCCAGGTCCACGTGGCGCGCGGGCGCCACGTCGACGTCGCGCTGAGCTGGATGGCCGGGCTGGCCGCGGCCGGGCTGACGTTCTGGCTCGTGCCGGGCGTCATCCTCTCCGGCGAGGTCGCGTTCCTGGTCGGCTCGGTGCTCGGCGCCGCGGCGAGCTGCTCGATCCTGGCGGTGTCGCGCCGCCGCTCCACCCGAGAGGACAAGCCGTGAGCACGGAGTACGACGAGGACTACTACCGCTTCAACGGGCAGGCCGACGACCGGCCGGCCCTGCGGTGGTACACGCGGCTCGTGCACCGCTACACCGCGGGCGGCCCGTACCTCGACTTCGGCTGCGGCACCGGGCACCTGGTGCGCCGGCTCTCCGCGCTCGGGCCGGCGTCGGGCTTCGAGATCTCCGAGTACTCGGCGGCGACCGCCCGCACCCACGCCCCGGGCTGCACGATCACCACCGACGCCGCGGAGCTCGGCGACGCGTCGTTCGGCGCGCTCACCGCGATCCACGTGCTCGAGCACCTCGACGACGCCACCGCGGAGGAGACCCTCGCGACGTGGCGGCGGGTGCTGCGTCCCGGCGGGCACGCCCTGGTCGTCATGCCCGACCCCGCGGGCCGCGGGCGCCGCCTCGCCGGCGAGCGCTGGATGGGCTTCGCCGACCCCACGCACATCAACCTCAAGCCGCACGCGCAGTGGCGGGAGTTCCTCACCGCGCGGGGCTTCGTCGTCGAGCGCGAGGGCACCGACGGGCTCTGGGACGTGCCCTACGGCCGCCTGCCCAAGCTCCTCGACGCCGCGCGCCACGCCGTGCCCGCCTTCGCGCAGTTCCTGTCCGGGCGCCTCGTGCTGCCCGCGGGCAGCGGCGAATCGTCGGTGTTCGTGCTGCGCCGGGCCTGAGCCGGCTACTGGTCGGCCGGCGGGCGGATCACGACTGCGTCCACCGGCACCGACATCGTGGTGTTCGGGGCCGGTGACCACCCGCTAACGACCACGCTCTCGCGGTCGATCCGGTAGGCGTCGGTGGTGGGCACGAACGGGGTCAGGCGGTACACGGTCCCCGCCTCGGCGTCGGGGAAGTCGCGCAGGCGCGTGACCAGCCCGACCATCCGGGAGTCGCGCGCGCTCTGGGCGAACAGCCCGCCGCGCGGGATCTGCCAGATGCCGTCGAGGGTGTAGGCCAGCTCCTGGTCGCCCCAGACCACCGCGAGGGTCGAGGGCTCGTTGATCCCGTCGGCCTGCACCGGCTTGCGCTGGCACGGGAAGAGGAAGGCGTACTGCCAGCTCACGGCCGTCGCCTCGCCGGGGGCGGCGTAGTCGGTGAGCGACGTCCAGCGCTGCACCGAGGGCGCGGTGAACGCGAGCCACCCGCCCGTCGTGGTCGAGGTGTCCACGGCCACGAGGCGCACCACCGTGGCGCCCTCGGGCGGGCCGTTGCCCGCCTCGAGCAGCACGCCCCGCCAGGTCGGCGAGTCGACGCCGCCGCCGTCGGGATCGAGCCCGAGCTCCGCGTCACCGACGGGCACGAGCCGCCCGCCCTCGGCCCGCGCGTACTCCACCCGCAGCGTGTTGCCGTCCCCGGTCCGCCCCGAGACCGAGGTGGTCATGGCGGCGTCCGGCCGGTCCGGGATCGCGTACCAGG
>CADCTH010000203.1 GCA_902805495.1 uncultured Actinomycetospora sp. | reverse complement strand
GCCGCGTCCAGCCCCGTGCGCGCCCCGTCCACGGCCCGGCGCAGGGCCGCGGAGGCGTCCGGCTCGCCGGCCTCGTCGACCATGGTGGCGCAGCGGCCGGCGACGCCGAGGGCGAGGCAGCCGTTGGTCCGCGCGCTGCCGAGCATGCCGGCGAGGAACTCCGCGCGGCTGCGCACCGAGACCACCGCGTCGTCGGGCACCGTCCAACCGTCGACGTCGAGGCGCACCGTGCGGCTGCCGTTCGCCGCGGCGAGGTCGAGAGGGTGCACGGTGACGCCCTCGGCGGCGCGCGCGGGCACGAGCAGCGCGACCACCCGCGTGTGCTCGTCGTCGGCGTCGCCCGTGGCCGCGTCGCGGGCGGAGACCTGGAGCAGGTCGACGAGGCCCCAGCCGGTGACCAGCGGCGCGACGCCGTCGAGGCGCCAGCCGCCGTCGACCGCGGTGGCCCAGAGCTTCGGCGGCTGCGGGATCGCGCCGGCGAACGCCACGCCGCAGCGCGTGCTTCCGCGCACCGCGTCGGCGAGGTGGCGCTCGCGCAGCGCGGTGTTCGCGGTGTCGGCGAGCGCGCGCACGGTGCCGTGGTGCTGCATCCACGTGAACGTGGTGGTCAGGCACGCGCCGGCGAGGGTCTCGACGACCGCGAGGAAGTCGTCGAACCCGATGTCCGGGCCGCCGGCCTCGGGCGGGGCGGCGAGGCCGTAGAGGCCGGCGTCGGCCAGCGCGCGGAAGTGGGTCTCCGGGATCGTGGCCGTCGCGTCGACCTCGTCCGCGGCGGGCAGCAGCACCGCGTCGGCCAGCTCGCGCGCCCGGTCCACCACGTCGCTCACGGGACGCGAGGCTAGCTCCGCTGCGCACCGGGAACCCACGCCACAGCCGATCCGAGGGAGAACCCATGACGCACACCACCGAGCACCTCGCCAGCATCGGCGACACCGCGGCGCCCGAGCGGGTGGACGCGCTGGACGCGCTCGCCGAGTGCGAGCAGGTCAGCACCGCGTGCACGATCGCCATGGCCTCCATCGGCGGGATGGCGGGCGAGATCCGCCGCGCGCTGGACTGCGCCGACGTCTGCGCCGCCGCGCACCGCGTGCTCGCCCGCGGCGAGGGCGGGGACCCCGACACCCTGACCGGCGTGCTCGACGCCGCCGCGCAGGCGTGCGACGCCAGCGCCGCGGCGTGCGGGGCACACGCCGACCACCACGAGCACTGCCGCCGGCACGCGGAGTCGGCCGCGGCGTGCGCCGACGCGGTCCGCTCGCTGCGCGCGACGCTGTAGCCCCCCCACCTGTCGCCCCACCTGCGAGGACGTCCTCGCCGCGGCGGGGCGCGACTACGCTGCGGCGCATGTCCGGTCCCGACGCCCCGCACTCGGCGGCGGTCGACGACTACCTCAAGTCCATCTACGCCTCGGTCGAGCGCGGCGAGGGTCCGGCGTCGACGAGCGGGCTCGCCCGGCGCCTCGGCGTCGGCGCCTCGTCGGTGTCGGGCATGGTCAAGCGCCTCACCGACCAGGGCCTCGTGGAGCACCGGCGCTACGGCGGCATCCGCCTCACCGCCGAGGGCACGCGGGCGGCGCTCGCGGTGCTGCGCCGCCACCGGCTGCTCGAGACCTACCTCGTCAGCGAGCTGGGCTACGGCTGGGACGAGGTGCACGACGAGGCCGAGGTGCTGGAGCACCACGTGTCCCAGCGCCTGCTCGACCGCATGGACGCGCGTCTCGGGCACCCGCGCTTCGACCCGCACGGCGACCCCATCCCGGCGCCCGACGGCACGGTCGCGCCCTTCGAGGGCCGGCGGTTCTCCACGCTCGACCCCGGCGACCGCGGACGGCTGATCCGCGTCGACGACACCGACCCCGCCATGCTCGCCTGGCTGCGCGAGCAGGGCCTCGAGCTCGGCATCGCCCTGGAGCTCGTGGCCCGGCGCCCGTTCGGTGGGCCGTTCCTGGTGCGCGCCGGCGAGGAATCGGGCACCCACGACCACGAGCTGGGACCCGAGCTGGCCGAGGCGCTCTGGGTCGATCAGGTGGCGCCGGGGCTGGCTCCCCGGGAGGCGGCGACGTAGCATCCTCCCCACAGAGTTCGCCCGGACGAACTTCTGGGTATCGCCAGGGCGAAACCCGGTCTCAGTGGGAGGTGCGATGACGCTGGACGAGCTCCCCCGCGGCGACCGCGCGGTGGTCACGGCCCTCGACATCCGCGGCGGCGCGCGCCGCCGCCTCATGGACCTCGGCCTGCTGCCCGGCAGCGCCGTCCACGCCGAGATGACCAGCCCGCTGGGCGACCCCACCGCCTACGAGATCCGCGGTGCGCTGGTCGTCCTGCGCCGCGAGCAGGCGCGCGCGGTGCACGTCGAGCCCGAGGGTCGCTGACCCGTGGCCACGCCGCTCCCGACGCCCGGGGTCGGCCGCACTCCCGAGCCTCCTGACGCCGGCGGCGCCTGCGCGTCCTGCGCGCTCGCCCCGGAGGCGACGCGCCTGGCCCGCCTCGGCCTCGATCCCGGCCGTTACTCCCACGTCGTCGCCCTCGCCGGCAACCCGAACACCGGCAAGAGCACCGTCTTCAACGCGCTGACCGGTCTGCGCCAGCACGTCGGCAACTGGGCGGGCAAGACCGTCGCCCGCGCCGAGGGCGGCTTCTCCTACGGCGGCGTCGGCTACCGCATCGTCGACCTGCCCGGCACCTACTCGCTGCTCTCGGCCAGCGCCGACGAGGACGTCGCCCGCGACGTGCTGCTCTTCGGGCGCCCCGACGTCACCGTCGTCGTGGTCGACGCGACGCGCCTCGAGCGCAACCTGCCGCTGGTGCTCCAGGTCCGCCAGATCACCGGGCGCGTGGTGGTCGCGCTCAACCTCGTCGACGAGGCCCGCCGCCACGGCATCACCGTCGACGTGCGCCACCTCGCCCGCGAGCTCGGGGTCCCCGTCGTCGCCACCGCCGCGCGGCGCGGTGAGGGCCTGCCCGACCTCCTCGCGGCGATCGAGCAGGTCGCCACCACCGACGACCCACCCCCGCCGCTGCGTCTCGTGCACCGCGACCCGGAGCTCGAGCGGGCGGTCGCGACGCTCGCCGACCAGGTCGCGGCGCGGTTCCCCACCCTGCCCAACACCCGCTGGGTCGCGCTGCGCCTGCTCGAGGGCGACCCGGGCATCGAGGCCGCGGTGCGCGACGGATCGCTGGGCGACCTGGCCGCCCCGCCGCCCGGGACGGTGGAGGCCGCGGGATGAGCACGGACCTCCTCGAGGAGGCCGCCCGGCTGCGGCGCGGGCTCCCCGACGACGTCGGCGACCGCATCGTCGAGTCGCTGTACACCGACGCGACGCGCCTGGCCGAGACCAGCGTCGACCGGGACGGCGCCGCGTCCCGGCTGACCGTCGACCGCGCGCTGGACCGCGTGCTCACCCACCGCGTGTGGGGCTTCCTGGCCATGGGCGTGCTGTTCTTCGGCGTCTTCTGGTTCACCATCGCCGGTGCGGCGGTGCCGTCGGACCTGCTCTACGTGCTGCTCGTCGAGAACGGCCACGCGTGGCTGCGCGACGGGTTCGCCGCCGTCGGGGCGCCGTGGTGGGTCACCGGCCTGCTCGTCGACGGGGTGTACCTCGCCACGGCCTGGGTGATCGCGGTGATGCTGCCGCCGATGGCGATCTTCTTCCCGCTGTTCACGCTGCTCGAGGACTTCGGCTACCTGCCGCGCGTGGCGTTCAACCTCGACCGGCTCTTCGCCCGTGCCGGGGCGCACGGCAAGCAGTCGCTGACGATGATGATGGGCTACGGCTGCAACGCCGCCGGCGTCACCGCGACCCGCATCATCGACAGCCGCCGCGAGCGGCTGATCGCGATCATCACCAACAACTTCAGCATCTGCAACGGGCGCTGGCCGACGCTGATCCTGATGGGGACGATCTTCGTCGGCGCGGTGGTGCCGCCGGCGCTGGCCGGGCTGGTCGCCGCGGGCGCCGTCATCGCGGTGGTGATCCTGGGGATCGGCGTGACGCTCGCGGTGTCGTGGGCGCTCTCGCGCACCGTCCTGCGCGGCGAGAGCTCGGTGTACTCGCTCGAGCTGCCGCCCTACCGCCCGCCGCGGGTGCTGCGCACGCTGTGGACCAGCATCATCGACCGCACGTTCAAGGTCCTGCGCCGCGCCGTGGTGATGGCGGCGCCGGCCGGCGCGGTGATCTGGCTGGTCGGCAACGTCCACCTCGGCGACGCGAGCGTGGCCGGGCACCTCGTCACCGCGCTCGGCCCGCTCGGCTGGGTGATGGGCCTCAACGGCGTCATCCTGCTCGCCTACCTCGTCGCCGTGCCGGCCAACGAGATCATCATCCCCACGATCGTCATGCTGACGCTCACCCTCGGCGCGCCGGTGGCGGGCGCGGCGCCGGGCGTGATGCTCGACCTCGGCGACGACGCGCAGATCGGCACGGTGCTCGTCACCACGGGCGGCTGGACGCTGCTGACCGCGGTCAACCTCATGATCTTCACGCTGCTGCACCACCCGTGCAGCACCACCGTGCTCACCATCTGGCACGAGACGCGCAGCGTGCGCTGGACGACCGTCGCGACCCTGCTGCCCCTGGGACTGGGGTTCGTGGTCTGCGCGTCCGTCGCCGGCGTCGTCCGCCTCCTGGGTGCCTGACGGCACGTGAGCACTTCTCGGTGCTCCAGCACCGAGAAGTGCTCACGTGCGCGGAGCGCACCTCAGGCAGCAGCGGCCGCCTGCGGCGCGCGCTCCCCGCTGTCGTCACGCGTCATCCGCCGCTCGACCAGCGCGCCGAACACCAGGCCCAGCACACCCCAGAGCAGCGCCTGGGCGGCGAAGGACGCGATGCGGAAGGCGTAGAGCACGTCGGCGTCGAAGCCGGGGAACACGATGGTGCCGGCCGGGTCGCGCAGGGGCAGCGGCGTCTCGGCCACCCGCGGGCCGCCCGCCGCGGCGTTGATCGTCAGCTCGCCGAGGCCCGGCAGCACCGCCATGAGCACCGCGGCCAGGGCGATGTACGCGGCACCGCCGATCAGCGCCGCGTTCCACGTCCCGACGCGCGTCCGCACGGCCCGGGCCACGACGATCGCGACGGCCAGGGCGACCAGGGAGCCGATGACCATCGCCAGGTACAGCGCGGTGCGGTCGCCGATCGTCTCGTCGGCGCCCACCGCGGGCGGGCTCGCCGGGTACTTGACGAACGGCGTGGCGTAGAGCGTCAGGAACCCGGCGCCGGCGACGAGCAGCGCCAGCACCCGCGGGCGCAGCGCCACGCGGCCGTGCAGCAGGGTGTACGCGACGGCGAAGAGCAGGCCCAGCGCGATCCCGATGCCCACCATGCCGATCCCGATGCCGAGCGTGGCCTGCACGCCGCGGGAGACGACCTCCTCCTCCGCACCACCGACCGGGGCGGCGCCGGCCGCGACGGCCAGCGCCTCCTCGGCCGCACCGCGACCCTCTTCGTAGGAGATCGCGGCCTCGACCTGCGGCTCGGCGAACACCAGCGAGAACAACCAGGCGGCGACGCCCGCCACCGCCCCGGCCAGCACGCCCCGCAGCACGAACGAGCGTGCCTCCATCTCGCGGACCCCAGCCCGGCTCAGTGGCAGGGGAAGCCGAGGAAGTGGCGCGCGTCGTGCACGAGCTCGTGGACGACCGAGGTGTCGCCGAAGACGGAGAGCGCGCCCTGGTCGATGCCGATGAAGTAGTAGAGGACCAGCCCGACGATCACGGCGCTGAGCAGCCAGGGCAGCGTCTCCGACGCCGGGACGGCGGTGGCCTTCGCGCGGACAACAGCACCGGCAGTGGTCACGGGCACTCTCCTGATCTTCGACGCACGACGGACGCGCCGCCCCCACGGGCGGCGAGCAGGTGCGACGCTAGGGGCCGCCGATCACGCCGTCAACACCTCAGCAAGTGGTGAGGTGTGCGCCCTGAGCTGGGCGATCAGCACCGAGCGACGGAGGTCACCATGCGTCTGCACCTGCTCGCCCACGCCACGACCGCCGCCTCCCGCCAGGCCCGGTTCCCGGCCGACGAGCCGCTCGACGAGAGCGGGCAGCGCGCCGCGTCGGCGGTGTCCCTCGCCGCCCCCGACCGCCTGTGGTGCGCTCCGTCCCGGCGCTGCCGGGAGACCGCCGCGCTGGTGCTGCCCGGGCGCGCGGTCGACGGCGAGGCGCCGGACGGGCCCGGGTCCGGTGCGTGGGCCGGGCGGGCGCCGGCCGAGCTCGCCGCCGAGGACCCCGCGGCGCTGCAGGCCTGGATGACCGACCCCGACGGCGAACCGCCCGGGG
>CADCTH010000202.1 GCA_902805495.1 uncultured Actinomycetospora sp. | reverse complement strand
GGCTGACCGGGCTGCTGGGGCGGGGGCCCGGCCGGCGGACGTCCGGGTGGGCGGCCGCCGGGTCCGCCGGGTCCGGCCGGGCCACCGTGTCCACCGGGTCCACCGCGACCGCCGGCGGGCCCGCCGGGGCCCGGTCGTCCCCGGCCAGGGGGTCCGCCGGGTCGGTTCATCGCCGCCTCACCTCGCGCATCGCGTCGACGGGCGGCGCCGGGTCATCGACACCCGGCCGGCGTTCGGGTGCCGGCCCTGCGCCCGTCGTGATCGGTGAGGATACGCAGGCCACGGGGCCTGTCAGCGCCCCCCGCACACGGGGCGCCCCCGACCGGGGTCACACGTCCGGACGAGCGGCGCGGTCGAGGACCGCGAGGACGAGCCCGGTGACGGCGGGCGCGAGCTCGCCGAGGCGGTGGCCGCGGCCGTCCTCGACGGCGTCGAGGACGAGCTCGTCGAGGCCGCCGACGAGCGCGACGGCGGTGGGACGCGGCAGCCCGCGCACCCCCACCAGCCCGGGGACCTCGTCCCCGCCACCGGCCGCCCAGCGCGCGGCGCCCAGCGCGACGAGGGCGGAGAGCTGGTCGGCGAAGCGGTTGAGCACCTCGCGGCGCACCCGCCAGCCGCGGTGCCCGAGCCCGCTGATCTCGGTGAGCAGGGTGCGCGTGAGCTCGGGCTGCTGGGCCAGGGCCTCGAGGTAGGCGCGGGTGCCGGCGTCGACCTCGGCGGCGAGGTCGGGCGCGGGCGCACCGGGGTCGGCCTCGACGGCGGGTGCGACGGCCTCGGCGATGCGGGTCAGCGGGCCCTCGGCGGCGGCGACGTACGCGGCGAGGAAGCAGTCCTCGCGGTCGGCGAAGTGCTGGTAGAACGTCCGCTTCGACACCCGCGCGGACGCGACGACGTCGGCCACGGTGACGGCGGCGTACCCGCGCTCGGCGACCAGCCCGATCATCGCCTCGACGAGGCGGTCACGGTGCGCGGAACGCGCGGGACCCGCGGTGTGACCAACGGCCGGAACGGACACCTGGACAACGGTACCACCGCGTACCACACTGATCGGCGCTTCGGTACGATTGCGTACCAAACCCGAGGAGGACCCATGACCACGTCGACGCAGGCGCCGGCGCCGTCCGACACCCCCGTCGAGGGCGGCGAGCCCGTCGCGCACCTCGCGGTCGCGATCGTCGGGAACGGCTTCTCCGGGCTCGGCACGGCGATCCGGCTGCGGCAGGCCGGCGAGGACGACTTCCTGATCTTCGAGCGCCACGACGGCGTCGGCGGCACCTGGCGGGACAACTCGTACCCCGGCTGCGCCTGCGACGTGCCGAGCCACCTCTACTCGTTCTCGTTCGCGCCGAACCCGGACTGGAGCCGCTCGTTCTCCGCCCAGCCGGAGATCCACGCCTACCTGCAGCGGGTGTCGGCCGAGTACGACATCGACCGCTTCACGCGCAACGGCCACGAGGTGCTCGACGCGACCTGGGACGACGACGCGCAGCACTGGGTGGTCACCACGAGCCAGGGCGTCTGGACCGCCGACGTGCTCGTCCTCGGCTCGGGCGCGCTCTCGGACCCGTCGTTCCCCGACGTCCCGGGCCTCGAGGACTTCGAGGGGCCGGTCTTCCACTCCGCGACCTGGCGCCACGACCTCGACCTGCGCGGCCGCCGCGTCGCCGTGATCGGCACCGGGGCGTCGGCCATCCAGTTCGTGCCCGAGATCGCGCCGGTCGTGGGCACGCTCGAGGTCTTCCAGCGCACGCCGCCGTGGATCATGCCGCGGGGCGACCGCGCGATCACGCGCCTCGAGAAGCTGCTCTTCCGCTACGTCCCGCCGGCCCAGCGGCTGGTGCGCGAGTCCATCTACTGGGCGCGCGAGACGTTCGTGTTCGGGTTCAAGGACCCGAAGCGCATGGCCAAGGCGGCCAAGATCGCCGAGCGGCACATGCGCAGGCAGGTCACCGACCCGGAGCTGCGCGAGAAGATCACGCCGAGCTACTCCATGGGCTGCAAGCGCATCCTGCTGAGCAACGACTACCTGCCCGCGCTCGACCGCGACAACGTCGAGGTCGTCACCGAGAAGATCGTCGAGATCCGGCCGAACGCCGTCGTCACCGCGGACGGCACCGAGCACGAGGTCGACACGATCATCGCGGGCACGGGCTTCGCCGTCGGCGACCTGCCGATCAGCCACCGCGTCCACGGGCGCGACGGCCGCACGATGGCCGACCACTGGAACGGCTCGCCCTACGCCCACAACGGCACGATGATCTCGGGCTTCCCCAACGTCTTCACCCTGCTCGGCCCGAACACCGGGCTCGGCCACAACTCGGTCGTGTTCATGATCGAGTCGCAGATCGCGCTCGTCCTCGACACCCTGCGCCACATGCGCACCCACGGGGTCGGCGCCGTCGAGCCCACCCGCGCGGCGCAGGAAGCCTTCGTCGCGGAGATGCAGCGCAAGACCGAGGGCACGGTCTGGGTCGATGGCGGCTGCTCGAGCTGGTACCTCGACAAGCACGGCAACAACTCCGCGCTCTGGCCCACCTTCACCATGCCGTTCCGCCGGCGCGTGCGGCGCTTCCGCCCCGAGGAGCACGTGCTGACCCCGGTCACCCCCGCCCGCGCCGCCCGCTGAGACACCCGAGGAGACAACACCATGGCCACCGACCTGGCCGGTCTGAAGGACAAGGTCCTGTTCATCACCGGCGCCGCCCGCGGCATCGGCGAGGAGACCGCGCGGCGCGCCGCCGCCCACGGCGCGCACGTCGCCGCGGTCGGCATGGAGCCCGAGCGCCTGGAGAAGCTCATCACCGAGCTGGGGCAGCAGACCGGGACCAGCCACACCTGGGCCGAGTGCGACGTCACCGACCAGGCCTCGCTGGAGGCGGCGGTGGAGACGACCGTCCGCGAGCTCGGCGGGATCGACGTCGTCGTCGCCAACGCCGGCATCGCCAACCACGGCACGGTCGCCACCAGCCCGGCGGACGTGATCGCCCGGGTGATGGAGGTCAACCTCATCGGCGTCTCGCGGACGGTCTCGGCCACCGTCGCCGAGGTCGAGAAGCGGCGCGGGTACATCCTGCTCGTCTCGTCGCTCGCGGCGTTCACCGCGCTGCCCGGGATGGCCGCCTACTGCGGCGCCAAGGCCGGCGTGGAGAACTACGGCAACGCCCTGCGCTTCGAGCTCGCGTACCGCGGCATCGGCGTCGGCACCGCGCACATGGGGTGGATCGACACCGACCTCGTGCGCGACGTGAAGGCCGACTCGTCGACCTTCGAGGACACGCTGAAGAAGCTCCCCTACCCCCTGGGCGCGCTGACCTCGGTGGAGGACTGCGCCGACGCCTTCCTCGAGGGCATCCTCCGGCGCAAGCGCCGCATCTTCGTGCCGAAGGCGGTGGCGCTCGTCGCGGCCGCCCGCCCGATCACGTTCTCGTGGCTCGGCGACCTGCCGGTGCTCAAGCAGGCCCGGCAGATGGTGCCCCGTCTGGAGGAGCAGTTCCGGAAGACAGGACGCACCTTCGGCTCCACGAGCGCGGGCATGGGCAAGCGGGGAGCCTGACGACACGGCGGGGCCCCACCGGCGCGCGTACCGTCGTCGCTGAATCAGCACTCAGCGAGACACCCAGCGAGAGGGGCCCCGGCGTGACCGACCTGGCCACCGGTCCGGTGTTCACCGACGACTACTGGCGCGACCCGTTCGGCGTGCTCGGCGGGGTCCGCGAGCAGGCGCCGGTCCGCGAGGTCGACCTGCCCGAGGGCGGCACGACCTGG
>CADCTH010000201.1 GCA_902805495.1 uncultured Actinomycetospora sp. | reverse complement strand
CGCCGAGGGCCGCGCGGCGGACGGCGGCGACGAGGCGGTTGCCGGGCAGGAAGAAGTGCCGCGAGCGGCGCGCCGCGCTGCCGGCCGCCAGCGCCGCCGGACGGTGCGCCTCCTCCCACGCCGCGAGGCCCGCCTCGGGGTCGTCGGGGTGCGCGGCGAGGTGGGTGCCCAGCGTCTCGCCGCCGACGAGCGCCAGCGCGGAGCCCTGCCCGGAGTAGAGCGTCGGGCACCAGGCCGCGTCGCCGACCAGCACGACCCGCCCGCGGCGCCACGACCCGAGCCGGATCTGGGCGACGGTGTCGACGTGCGTGGCGCCGGCCTCCTCGACCCCGTCGAGGATCTCGGGCATGAGCCCGGCGAAGTCGCCGTAGACGCGGCGCAGCGCGCCGACCGGGTCGGACGCCGCGCGGGACGCCGCCTGCCCGCCGGTGGCGCCGAGGAGCGCGGCGCGGAAGGTGAAGAAGACGACCGGGGCGTGGCCGGCGACGGCCATGAGGTGGGCGGTGCGCCCGACCTCGGCGGGCACGACGTAGTCGCCCTCGCGCAGGGCGCCCGGCAGCCGCGGCAGCACCGCGGAGATCACGACCTGGTCGAACTCGTGCCGGAACATCTGCTCGGGGCCGAACACCATGTCGCGCACGGCCGCGCGCACGCCGTCGGCGCCCACGACGAGGTCGTAGCGCTCGCTGGTGGCGCCGTCGGGGCCGTCGAGCACGACCTCGACGCCGTGGCGGTGCAGGTCGACCCGGCGCGGCGCGGTGCCGAACCGCACCACGACCTCCGGGGGCCGGGCGGCCCACAGCGCGGCCTCGAGGTCGCCGCGCACGAGGGCCAGCGCGCGCGGGTCGTCGGCGAGCGCGGCGTCGACGCGGGCCACGGTGCGCCCGCGCCCGTCGACGCCGGTGATGACGCCGTCGGCGGGCAGGCGCGTCTGCAGGGCGTGCGAGACGCCCAGGCGGTCGGCCGCGGCGAGGCCCTCCGGCGCGAGGCGCACGAAGTAGCCGCCGGTGCGGCGCGCCGGCGCCCGTTCGCAGAGCTCCACGGCCCAGCCGGCCCGGTGCAGCGACGCGGCGGCGGCGAGCCCGGCGACCCCCGCGCCCACCACGAGCGCTCGTGGCGACCGGTGCCGCGCGGTGGGGTCCACGTCACCCAGGGTAGGCGCCGGGGAGACCGGTGTCCGTCCGACCGCGGGTGTCCTGGACCTCACGACGGCCCTCAGGACGCACAACGGCCCCGCCACCCGACAGGGGGTGGCGGGGCCGTCGGCGCCTGGCTGTGGGCGCGAGCCGCGCGTGCGGGGTCAGACCCGCGAGGGCTCCCAGCGGCGGTAGTGGGCGCACTCGCACTGCGCGCAGTGGTCGCCGGCGTAGTAGTGCTCGTGCGACTCGCGGGCGTGGCGGCAGGTGCACAGATCCACGAGCGGGACCCGCGCCAGCGACGGCGGGATCGGGGCGCGGAGCACGGGTCGGTGGGAACGGCGGTGGTCGATGAGCTTCATGTCGAGGGAGTCCGTTGAGGTGGAGGGGTCGGGAAGGGCGGTCGAAGAGCTGTCGTGGGCACTCCGGGTCCGCGTGCGTGGTGGACGCGCGCGGACGGCCCGTGGAGAGCGATGGGCTCGCCCCGGGCCGCGGCGAGCTCGCGCCGCGCCCGCGACAGGTCGCGGCGAGCGCGGTCGAGCTCGTCGTGGGCCTGGTCGCGCTCGCGCGTGACCAGGGCCACCTCGTCCTGCAGGGACACGACCATCGCGGCCGCGGTGAGGGTCAGACCCTCGTCGAAGAGCTCGCGGATCCGGGCGGCGAGGGCCAGCTGCCGGCGCGACCAGCGCCGGTGCCCGCCCGAGGAACGTTCCGGGCGGAGGATGCGACCCGCGTCGAGACTCCGGAGGAACGCCGGTCGCACCCCGAGGAACTCCGCCGCCCGACCGGTGGTCAGTGCGGGGGTGTCCTCGTCGTCGAGGCTCTCGGCGCCCACGGCTTCCGTTCGCGTCCTTGCGTCGTGCTCTGCTCGTACTCTGCGTTTCGTACTCTGCGTTGTCGTCCCGATCCCGCCCGTGAGCAGGGGGAACGTCCCGAAGTTCTACTCGCCACTGCAATTTCTGTCAACGTCGCGACGCGCCGGCGGGCGATCGGGGCGCGGGCGTCACCCGGAAGGGGCGCCGGGCGGTCGAACCGGTGCCGCCCATCACCCGAATTCGTGGAGTCGGTATGTCGTTGTGCCCCGATCCGGGTATCGGGAGTGAGAAGATGACGTTGCCGGTGCGGAGGGAGGCGTGCTCATGGGGGGGAGCCGATCGTCCGCGCCCGATCCCGGCCCGGGCCCGCTGCCCGCGCGGCTGGGTCGGCGGTTCGCGCTGGGCGAGCTGATCGGCCGGGGCACGTGCTCCGAGGTCTACCGCGCGCACGACCTGCTGCTCGACCGCGACGCCGCGGTGAAGATCTTCCCCGTCGCCGACGACCCGCGCATCGAGCGCGAGGTCGCGCTCATGGCCTCGCTCGACCACCCCAGCCTCGTGCCGGTCTTCGACGTGGGCTGGGACGACGGCCGCGCCTTCGTGGTGATGTCGCTGCTCGAGGGCGGCAACCTGGTCGACCGGCTCGCCGGCGGGCCGCTGCAGGTGATCGACACCCTGCTGGCGGTGGCGTCGGTGGCCGACGGGCTCGCCCACGTCCACCGCGCCGGCGTCCTGCACCGCGACGTCACCCCGCGCAACGTGCTCTTCGACGCCGACGGGCGCGCCCACCTCTCGGACTTCGGCGTGGCCCTGGTGGCCGACGCGCCGCGCATCACCGACACCGGCATCGTCGTCGGGTCCGCGCCCTACCTCGCCCCCGAGCAGGTGCGGGGCGACCCCGTCGGCCCGCCCGCCGACGTCTACGCGATCGGCCTCGTGATGATCGAGGCGCTCACCGCCCGCCCCGCCTACGACGGCTCGCCGCTCGCCGCCGCCCGCGCGCGCCTCGAGCGCCGTCCCGGCGTGCCCGAGGGGCTCGACGCCGAGGTCGTCGCGCTGCTCGAGGCCGTCGCCGCGGCCGACCCCGACGACCGCCCCGGGGCGGACCGGGTGTGCGTGGGCCTGCGCCGCGCCGCGCTCGGCGCCTAGACCGCGACGCCCCTCG
>CADCTH010000200.1 GCA_902805495.1 uncultured Actinomycetospora sp. | reverse complement strand
CTCGTCCAGGTGGGCGCGGCCGCGCGTTTCCAGCGTGAGCGCCACCTCGGCCTCGGTCAGCCAGAGGCCGCCGTAGCCGCGACGGTGGTCCAGGCTCACCACGTTGGCGCCGACCTCGGCCAGCGCGGCGGTCAGCAGCGCCAGCGCGCCGGGGCGGTCGCGCAGCCGCACCACCATGTGGGCGAGGCGGCCGTCCTTTACGAGCCCGCGCTCGATGATGCGCGACATCAGCGATACGTCGATGTTGCCGCCGCTCAGCACCATCACCACGTTATTTCCTTCCAGCCCCTTGATGTAGCCGTTCACCACCGCGGCCACGGTCGCGGCGCAGGCGGCCTCCACAACCGTCTTTTCACGCTCCAGGAGGAGGAGCACCGCGCTCGCGATCTCCTCCTCGCTCACCGCGATCAGCTCGTCGACGTGCGCCTGCATCAGCTCGAAGGTGTGGTCGCCGATGCGGCGCACCGCGATCCCCGCCAGCAGCCCGCCCCCGCCGGTGCAGACGACGATCGTGGCGACGTCGGGGACCTGCTCGAGGATCTCCAGCCCGACCGTGCCCTGCCCGGCCACGATGTCCGGGTGGTCGAAGGGGTGGATGACC
Source organism: uncultured Actinomycetospora sp. (assembly GCA_902805495.1). Lineage (GTDB taxonomy): Bacteria > Actinomycetota > Actinomycetes > Mycobacteriales > Pseudonocardiaceae > Actinomycetospora. The sequence goes on along the minus strand of CADCTH010000200.1, from coordinate 11,318 downwards.
ACCGCGCCGGTGCGCTCGGCGAACGCGGCGGCGGCGGCGAACGTCTCGTCGAGGGTCTCGACCAGCTCCACCTGCGCGCCGTACTCGCGCGTGGCGTCCACCTTCGGCAGCGGCGCCCCGGCCGGCATGTACACCGTCGCCCGCGTGCCCAGCAGCTGTGCCGCCAGCGCCACGCCCTGCGCGTGGTTGCCGGCGCTGGCGGCGACCACCCCGGCGGCGCGCTCGTCGGCGGTGAGCCGCTGGATGCGCCGGTAGGCGCCGCGGATCTTGAAGCTGCCGGCGCGCTGCAGGTTCTCGCACTTGAGCAGCACAGGGCCGCCGACCATCGGTTCGAGGGCGCGCGACGGGATCACCGGAGTCGGGCGGACCACCCCGGCCAGCGCCGCCCGGGCGGCCTCGACGTCGTCGCGTGACACGGGCTGCACCCGGGCGATCCTTCCGTGCGCGGACCGACGAGCGGACGGGCGGGCGGCGTCGCACCCGTGCCGCACCGTGCCCCGCCGGGCCGCGGCCCGGCGTGACCGGTCGTCGCGCCGCCGGCGACGCCGGTCGACCGATCGTGCACGTCGGGATTCACCGCCGCGAGCGTCGGTAGCCTCGGTGGGGAGAGCGTGAGGCGAGGGGGTACGGGCGATGCTGACGGTGGACCCGGAGCCGCGCGTGTCGCGCCTCGCGCACGCGCTGCCGCTGCTGCTCGCCGCCCTGCTCGCGGTCGCCGCACTGGGCACGGTCGGCTCCGCCGGCTGCGACGAGCCCGCCCGCTACGTGAGCACCGCCCGCGGCATCGAGCTCGTCGGCGGCTGCCTGGGGCCGGGCGACGTGCACCCGGTGCCCCGCCACCCCGAGGCGCACGACGCGGCGGCCGAGCGCGGCTGAGCGCCGTCGTCCCGCAGGGGCAGGATCGGGGCATGACCTCCCCGACGTTCGACCCCCACGCCCTGCTCGCCGAGAGCCGGCTCGGCATCCTCGCCACCATCAAGGCCAGCGGCATCCCCCAGCTCTCCCCCGTCACCCCGTTCTACGACCGGGACGCCGGCACGATCTCGGTGTCGATGACCGAGGGGCGCGCCAAGACCGCCAACCTGCGGCGCGACCCGCGGGCGGCGCTCGAGGTGACCACGGCCGACGGCTGGTCGTGGGCCACCGCCGAGGGCCCGGTGACGCTGACCGGGCCGGGCGACGACCCGCACGGCCCGGAGGTCGAGACGCTGGTCGCCTACTACCGCGCCGCGGCCGGGGAGCACCCGGACTGGGACGACTACCGCGCGACGATGGTGGCCGACCGGCGGGTGCTCATGGTCATGACCGTCGAGCGCGTGTACGGGGAGCGGTTGCGCTGATCAGTGGGGCAGCTCAGCCGAGCGAGTCGAGCGCCCGGCGCACGTCGTCGACGAGGTCGTCGGCGTCCTCGAGGCCCACCGACAGGCGCACGAGGTCGGCGGGCACCTCGAGCAGCGAGCCGGCCGCCGAGGCGTGCGTCATGGCGCCCGGGTGCTCGATGAGCGACTCCACGCCGCCGAGCGACTCGGCGAGCGTGAACACGCGGGTGGCCGCGCAGACCGCGCGCGCGGCCTCCTCGCCACCCGCGACGCGCGCCGAGATCATGCCGCCGAAGCGGCGCATCTGCTTGGCCGCCACCTCGTGGCCCGGGTGGTCGGCGCGCCCGGGGTAGAGCACGGACGTGATCGCCGGGTGCGCGGCGAGGGCGTCCGCGACGCGCTCGGCGTTGTCGCTGTGGCGCTCCATGCGCACCGCGAGGGTCTTGAGCCCGCGCTGGGTGAGGAAGCAGTCGAACGGCGAGGGCACGGCGCCCATGCCGTTCTGCATCTTGCCGAGCGTCGTGTCCAGCGCGTCGTCGTCGGTGATCACCGCGCCGCCGACGACGTCGGAGTGCCCGCCGAGGTACTTCGTCGTCGAGTGCACGACCGCGTGCGCGCCGAGCGCGGTGGGGGTCTGCAGGTAGGACGTCGCGAAGGTGTTGTCGACGACCAGCAGCAGGTCGTGCTCGCGGGCCACCCCGGCGAGCCCCGCGATGTCGGCGATGCCCAGCAGCGGGTTGGTCGGCGTCTCGCACCACAGGATCCTGGTGTTCGGCCGGATCGCGGCGCGCACGGCGTCGAGGTCGGCCGTGTCGACCGCGGTGTACTCGACGCCCCAGTCGCAGTAGACCGTCGAGATCAGCCGGTAGGTGCCGCCGTAGGCGTCCAGCGGCATCAGCACGTGGTCGCCCGGGCGCAGCACGCCGCGCAGCAGCGCGTCCTCGGCGGCCATGCCGGAGGCGAACGCGCGGGCGTGGCGGGCGCCCTCGAGCGACGCCAGCGTCGTCTCCAGCGCGGCACGCGTGGGGTTGCCGGTGCGCGCGTACTCGTAGCCCGCGCGCAGGCCGCCCACGCCGTCCTGGGCGAAGGTCGACGTCGCGTAGATCGGCACGACGACCGACCCGGTGGTCGGGTCGGGCTCCTGGCCGTCGTGCAGGGCGCGCGTGGAGAAACCGTTCACCTCGTCCACCCTAGGCCGGTCCGCCGACGTCGTAGCGGCTACCCGTCGCCAGGAACGCCAGGATGTCCGCGCGGGTCACGATGCCGGCGGGTCGGCCGTCCACCAGCACCAGGGCGCCGTCGCCGCCGCGCAGCGCCTCGACCGCCTTGGAGATCGGCTCGGTGCTGCCGAGGCTCGGCAGCGGCTTCGAGAGGTGGCTCTCCACCGGGTCGGTGAGCGAGGCCTGCTCGTTGAACAGCCGGTCGAGCAGGTCGCGCACGGTCACCGCGCCGCGCACCTCGGCCGCCATGACCGGCGGCTCCGCCTTGACGATCGGCATCTGCGACACGCCGAACTCACGCATGATCGACACGGCGTCGGCGACGGTCTCGTTGGGGTGCCCGTGCACGAGGTCCGGGATCGACCCGTCCTTGCGCCGCAGCACGTCGCCGACGGTCCACTCCGTGGTGTCGGGCGTGAGGAACCCGTAGGACGACATCCACCCGTCGTTGAACACCGTCGAGAGGTAGCCGCGCCCACCGTCGGGCAGGAGCACGACGACGACGTCGTCCGCGCCGGCCGTGGCGGCGACCTGCGCGGCCGCGCACACCGCCATCCCGCACGAGCCGCCGACGAGCAGCGCCTCCTCGCGGGCCAGGCGCCGCGTCATGCGGAAGGACTCGGCGTCGGGCACCGCGATGATCTCGTCCGGCGCGCCGCGGTCGTAGGTGCTGGGCCAGAAGTCCTCGCCGACGCCCTCGACCAGGTAGGGACGGCCGTCGCCGCCCGAGTACACCGAACCGACCGGGTCGGCGCCGACGATGCGCACGCGCCCGTCGGAGACGTCCTTGAGGTAGTGCCCGGTGCCCGAGATCGTGCCGCCGGTGCCGACGCCCGCGACGAAGTGCGTGATGCGCCCCTCGGTCTGCTCCCAGATCTCCGGGCCGGTGGACGCCACGTGGGACGCGGGGTTCGCCTGGTTCGCGTACTGGTTGGGCTTCCAGCCGCCCTCGGTCTCGCGGGCGAGCCGGTCGGAGACCGAGTAGTAGGACTCGGGGCTGTCGGGCTCGACGGCCGCGGGACAGACCACGACCTCGGCGCCGTAGGCCCGCAGCGCGTCCTGCTTCGCGACGCTGACCTTGTCGGGCACCACGAAGATGCAGTGGTAGCCGCGCTGCTGGGCGATGATCGCCAGCCCGATCCCGGTGTTGCCCGAGGTCGGCTCGACGATCGTCCCGCCCGGCTTCAGCTCGCCGGAGGCCTCGGCGGCGTCGATCATCCGCTCGGCGATGCGGTCCTTCACGCTGCCGCCGGGGTTGAAGTACTCGACCTTCGCCAGCACCAGCGGCGCGTCCGGCCCCGTCGGCACGACGTGGTTGAGACTCACCAGCGGCGTGTGCCCGATGAGGTCCGCGACGTGCTCGACGTACTGCATGCCTCCATCTTCCGCACTCCGGGCGCGGAACGCCGCCCGCCCCCACCGTCGTGCGCCGGATCACGTCGGGGGCTTCCCCCGCCGCCGCTGCGTCGTAGTGTCGCGACATGGTCGACCCAGGCCGCGAGGCCGTCATCGTGTCCGCCGTCCGCTCGCCGATCGGCCGCGCCCGCAAGGGCTCGCTGGCCGGGATGCGCCCCGACGACCTCACCACCCAGGTGGTGCGCGCCGCCCTCGACGCGGTGCCCGCGCTGGACCCCCTCGAGGTCGAGGACCTGCTGCTCGGCTGCGGGCTCCCCGGCGGCGAGCAGGGGTTCAACATGGCCCGGATCGTCGCCGTCGAGCTCGGGATGGACACGCTGCCCGGCGCGACGATCACGCGGTACTGCGCGTCGTCGCTGCAGACCGCCCGCATGGCCGCGCACGCGATCCGCGCCGGCGAGGGCGACGTGTTCGTCGCCGCGGGCGTCGAGACCGTGTCGCGGTTCGAGAAGGGCAGCTCGGACTCCTGGCCCGACACCCACAACCCGTACTTCGCCGACGCCGAGGCCCGCACCGCCGAGGTGGCCGCGGCCGGCGCGTCGGAGTGGCACGACCCGCGCGAGGACGGGCTGGTGCCCGACGCCTACATCGCCATGGGCCAGACCGCGGAGAACGTCGCGCTGCTCGAGGGCGTCTCGCGCGAGGAGATGGACCGCTACGCGTTCCGCTGCCAGCAGCTCGCGCAGCAGGGCTGGGAGAACGGGTTCTGGGCGCGCGAGATCACGCCGGTGCGCCTGCCCGACGGCTCGGTGGTCGAGCGCGACGACAGCCCGCGCCCGGACACCACGCTCGAGGGCCTCGCCGACCTCAAGCCCGTGTTCCGCCCCGACGGCCGGATCACCGCGGGCAACGCCTGCCCGCTGAACGACGGCGCCGCCGCCCTGGTGATCATGTCCGCCGAGCGGGCGTCGTCGCTGGGCATCACGCCGCTCGCCCGCATCGTCTCGACGGGCGTCAGCGCCGTGTCCCCCGAGGTCATGGGCCTGGGGCCGATCGAGTCGTCGGCCCGCGCCCTGGCCCGCGCGGGCCTCACGATGGACGACGTCGACCTCGTGGAGATCAACGAGGCCTTCGCCGCCCAGGTGATCCCGTCGGCGCGCGGCCTGGGGATGGACGATGACGAGATGGAGGCCAAGCTCAACCGCCACGGCGGCTCCATCGCCGTCGGCCACCCGTTCGGCATGACCGGCGCGCGCATCGCCACGACGCTCATCAACGGCCTGCGGACCGGCGACGCCACCCTGGGCCTCGAGAGCATGTGCGTCGGCGGCGGGCAGGGCATGGCGATGGTGCTCGAGCGCCTGAGCTGAGCGGCGGCGAGCGGGGGGCGCGGGGGCGTACCGCCGCGCCGCCCCCGAACGCACGACGGCCCCTCCCGGAGCACCGGGAGGGGCCGTCGTGGGCGTCGGGCGTCTACTCGCGGAAGTAGCTGAGCAGGCGCAGGATCTCGATGTAGAGCCAGACCAGCGTGGTCATGAAGCCGAAGGCGAGGTACCACGCGAACTTCGCGGGGACGCCGGCCTTCACGGCCTGGTCGGCCTGGTCGAAGTCGAGCAGCAGCATGAACGCGCCGATGCCGATGCAGACCAGGCTGAAGATGATCGCCAGCGGGCCGCCGGTGCGCAGGCCCAGGCCGCCGTCGACGAAGAAGCTGATCAGCAGGTTGGCGATCATGAGCACCAGGACGCCGATGGCGGCGCCGATCACCATCTTGGTCAGGCGCGGGGTCACCCGGATGGCGCCGGTCTTGTAGACCACGAGCATCCCGATGAACACGCCCAGCACGCCCAGGATGGCCTGGAAGCCGATGCCGGCGTACTGGCTGCCGGAGCCCTCGAGGAGCCCGGTCAGCGAACCGAGGGCGACGCCCTCGGCGGCCGAGTAGCCGAGGACCAGGAACTTGTTGGTGCTCTGCTTGAAGATGATGACCAGGGCGAGCACGAGCCCGACGACGAGGCCGCCGATGATCCCGATGCCGCCGAGGCCGAGCACGGCGCTGGCGATGCCGAGGGCGATCGCCAGGACGACGTTGATGCCGGTCTTCATGACCACGTCGTCGACGGTCAGCGGGCGGTCGGTGGCCCCCGCCGCCGGCATCGGGCTGCCGCCCGTGCCACCGCCGAACATGCCGCCGGCCATCCCTGCCGGGGCGTCGCCGAACCGCGCGTACCCACCCGGTGACGTGGGCAGGTTGCGGAACGCCGGGTTGCTGCTGGTGCGCACCTCTCGTCCTCCTCCGTAGCGGAGCCGGGCCCGGTGGCGGATGCCACTGGCCGGGTCGACCGCGGACTGCTCGTCCACCCGGTGCAACGACCGGCCGGGCGGATCGGTTCCCGCCCGGGTAAAAGGAACTTTACCGGATGCGATGGCGACCGAGCGTGTCCACTTCGCCCCGGGGTGGGGCTCCACGTCCCACTCTATCCGCCCGTTCGGGGGCATCGGCGTGGTGCGCGTCGCCGCGGACGTGTCGGGCCGGGCGTACGGGGAACCCCGTGGCGCACGCCACCGACGCACACGGAGGAGGTCCTCGACAGTGGACTTCGGCAGCATGGCGGACAAGGCCAAGGACTGGGCCGGCAAGAACCCGGACAAGGCCGACTCCTACGTCGAGAAGGGCGAGGACTTCGCCGACAGCCGCTTCGCCGGCCACGAGGGTCAGGTCGACCAGGCCGGGCAGAAGGCCAAGGACTTCCTGCACGGCGGGCAGGAGCAGCCGGGCGAGCAGGCCCCGCCGCCCCCGCCGCCGGGCGAGGAGCCCCCGCCCCAGCAGTGATCCAGGACGCCGCGACCGGCCCGGTCCGTCACCCGACGGGCCGGGCCGTCGTGTGTCCGGGCGCGACGACGCGCCGGTCTCAGGCCGGCGCGAGGTCGTCGTCGAGGCGGATCGCCAGCAGCACCGCGTCGTCGCGCAGGCCCTCGACGCCGAGGACCTCGAGCAGCTGGTCGCAGAGCTCCTCGACGGGCATGTCGGGCGCCTGCCCGGCGAGGGTGTCGGCGATGAGCTGCGTGCGCTCGTCCGGGTCGGTGCCCGGGGCCTCGATGAGCCCGTCGGTGTGCAGCACCAGCAGGTCGCCGGCGCTGCAGTGCACCGCCGTCTCGTGGCGCGTGATCGCGCGCGTGGCGCCGATGAGGGGCGAGAGGTTGCCGGTCAGCAGCTCGACGGCCCCGTCGGACGCCCGGCGCAGCAGCGGCGGCGGGTGGCCGGCGTTGGAGTAGCGCAGCGTCCAGCCGGCCTCCTCGCCCCGCTCGAGGCGCGCGTACACCGCGGTCGCCATCGCGGCCATGCCGAGGCCCTGGACGACGTCGTCGCACCGGTCGACCACGTCGGCGGGCCCGAGGCCCTCCCACGCGTAGGACCGCAGCACACCGCGCAGCTCGCCCATCGCCGCGGCGGCGCGCAGGTCGTGCCCGACGACGTCGCCGACCGCGAGGCCGACCGCGCCGTCGGGCAGCGGCAGCATGTCGTACCAGTCGCCGCCGACCTGGGCGCCGTCGGTGGCCGCGAGGTAGCGCGACGCCACCGACATCCCCTTCATCGGCGGCACCGCCGGCAGCAGGCTGCGCTGCAGCGTCTCGGCCGCGCCGTGCTCGCGGGCGTAGAGGCGCGCGTTGTCCACCGCGAGGCCGGCGCGGGCGGCGAGGTCGGCGGCGAGGTAGAGGTCGCGCTGGGAGTAGCGGCGCCCGTAGGGCAGCTCGGTGCCCAGCGTCAGCGCGCCCAGCACCTGGCCGCGGGCGCGCAGCGGCACGACGATCGCCGAGCGGGGCCGCAGCGCCTCGTAGCGGCGCAGCAGGTCGGGCTGCTCGGCGATGCCCGCCGGGCGCACGGGCAGCTCGGCCAGCAGCGACGGCGACCCGGCTGTGAGGGCCTGGCCGATGGGGTCGTGGCCGTCGTCGGTGGGGCTCACCCAGCGGCCGAGGGCACGCACCTCGTCGAGCTTGGACTCGTCGCGGTGGTTGACCGCCGCCCGGCGCACCGAGGTGTTGTCGTCGACCTCGTCGAGAAGGTCGACGCAACAGAAGTCGGCCATCGCGGGCACCACGATGCGGGCGAGCGCCGCGGCGACGCCCGTGGTGTCCAGGCTCGCCGACATCGCCGACGTCGACTCGGTGAGCAGGCGCAGCTGCTCGCGGGTCTCCTCCGCCGCGGCGAGGGCGGCGCGCCGCTCGTTCTCGACCATCACGCGCTCGGTGACGTCGGACTGGACGCCCACGAAGTTGACCACGCGGCCGTCGCCGTCGAGCACCGGCGTGATCGACACCTGGTTCCAGAACGCGGTGCCGTCGCGGCGGTAGTTGAGCAGCACCTCGGTGATCGGGCGCTCCTCGGCGAGTGCCGTGCGGATGCGCGAGATCGAGGCCGGGTCGGTGTCCGGTCCCTGCAGGAAGCGGCAGTTGCGCCCGAGGACCTCGTCGAGCTCGTAGCCGGTGAGGCGGGAGAAGGCCGGGTTGACCCACACCAGCGGGTTCTGCTCGCGCGACGGATCGGAGATCGTGAACGACAGCTCGGTGGCGACGACGGCGCGGTCGCGCACCATCTCGAGGTGGCGCTGCGCCCCCGCGCCGGAGAGCTGCAGGAAGACCACCAGCGCGAGCCGGCGCTGGTCGGAGTTCACGGCCTCCGACAGAGGGAAGCCCGTGACCCACAGCAGGCGGCCCTCGGCCTCCTCGCGCTCCTCCTCGGTGGCCTCCGAGCCGCGGCGCGCGGCGTCGGCGACCGCGACCGGCTCACCGGAGACCGGGATGCCCTGGGCCACCCGCGAGAGCGGCGAGGCGGTGTCGCGCATCGGGCGCCCGGACAGGTCGGTGAGCCCCGCGGCCTCGCTCCAGGCGTCGACGTCGATGGGCAGCGTGGCGCGGCCGCCGGTGAGGCCCTGGGCGGAGTCGTTGGCGTAGGTGACGAGACCCTCGCCGAGGTCGATCAGCGCGACGGCGGCGGGTGCGGTGTGGAGGACCTGGGGCAGGTCGGACTGCGCCGCGGCGTCGGGGTCGATGACGGTGTCGCGCACGCGCTGCGCCTGGGCGGCGTAGTCGCCGCCCAGCCCGGGGGGCTCCGTCGCCACCTCGACGTGGTCGCCGTTCGTCCTGCCCGTCACCTGGCCGAGCCTATCGGCCCCGCCCCGTCCCCGGTCCGGGTGTGACCCCCCGGTGGGGCAGTGGTCGCGGAGCGCAGGCTCCGGACGGGCGATGTGCGGGACGCCACGGCGCCCGTTCGGGAGAGGAACGGCCTGCTCACACCAGGAAGACCTCACGGGGACCGGGGGCCGAACCGTCGGGCAACTCGCGATCGCGTCCGGGACGGTCACCGAACGCCGCGCTGGCCGCGAGCTTACGGGCCTGCACGGTCTCCGACAGCGCGAGCTGGCGCGCACGCCGCCAGGGGACCTCGGCGGACTCCGGGCCCGCCCAGCTCCACGCCTGGTCGAGCCAGCGCACCAGCCGCACGCGGTAGGCGGCGCAGACGATCTCGGCGGCGCGCCCGGCGGCCTCGTGGTCGTCGTCACCGTCGCCCGACCACGGGGCGAGGACGCACAGCCCGTGCGGGTCCGGGGCGTAGCCGACGATCTCGCTCAGCGCCCCGGCCACGTCCGCCTCGTGCCGCGAGAGCCCACCGTCGGGCAGGCCGAGGCGGTGCCGGCGGACCTCGGCGACGCCCAGCGTCCGGTAGGCCGCGGCGAGGGCGGCCTCCTCGGGGTCGGTCGCGAGCGCGTCGTCGTCGGTGTCCTCGGCCGCGGCGGCGCCGTCGAGCCGGCTCAGCACCGAGGCGAGCGTCTCGGGGTCCTGCAGGTCCTCGGGGCGCACGACGAGGTCGGCCCGCGGCTCGGCCACGTCGGCGACCGCGAGCCCCTCGGGCGGGGTGCAGGTGCGCCCGGGTCCGTCGGTGAGCGCGAGGACGTCGACCGACGCGTGCCGCGCGGCGAGACGGCGCAGCAGACCGCCGGCCGCGCGGATCTCGTCGCGCGGGTGCGGCGCGACGACCACCAGGCGTCGGCAGGCCCGCAACGTCAGTGGACGCAGACCCTCCAGCTCGCGCCACGGCGGGCGCGCGTCCGGCACCGGGACCCGCCCCGACGGGTCGCCGAGATCAGCCACGGCGCTCACCTCCCCGGCCACCAGTGTGGCCGATCACCTCGCCCGTTCGGAGCAGCTCGCCGGTCACGGGCGTCGAGCGGTCCGTCGTGCGCGCCCGAGTGATCGTTCCGTCGACGGCGTCACTCCGTCGTGACCGCTCTCCGCACGGCGCTGCGACGGGCGGGTGACCCGCGGGCGACATCCGCGGGTGCGGGCGGTGACGCGGGGACGGCGTGCGGGTGGACGGCCGTCCGGGACCGGTGTGCCCCCGGTGGGGTTCGAACCCACACTGCGGCGATTTTAAGTCGCCTGCCTCTGCCGATTGGGCTACAGGGGCCGAGCTCTCGAGACCGTGACCGGCGCGGACGAGCCTAGTCGCCCCGTCGGGCCGGAGGTGTCGGGTCGAGGCCGGCGGCGTGTGCCGCGCGGGCCAGGACGTCCTCGAGCATCGCCGGGGTGAGCCGTCCGGTGAACGTGTTCTGCTGGCTGACGTGGTAGCAGCCGAACACCTCGAGCGGCGCCGCCGCCTGCGGGTCGGCGGCGTCCAGCGTCACGTGCACCCCGTGACCGAAGGCGGGCCGGGGCCGCGGGACCACCCAGCCCGGGTGCCCGCCCGCCGGGTCCGGTGTGGCCAGCACCGGCAGCAGCGCCTGCCAGCCCCACCCGCCGAGCACGACCACCGCGCGCACGGCGCCGCGCAGCAGGGCCAGCTCGCGGGCGAGCCAGGGCCGGCACCGGTCCCGCTCCTCGGGCGTGGGCTTGTTGGCGGGCGGGGCGCAGCGCACCGGTGCGGTGAGGCGGGTGCCGTACACCTCGAGGCCGTCGCCGATCGCGACCGCGGTGGGTTGGGACGCGAGCCCGACCGCGTGCATCGCGGCGTAGAGGACGTCGCCGCTGCGGTCGCCGGTGAAGATGCGCCCGGTGCGGTTGCCGCCGTGCGCCGCGGGCGCGAGCCCGACGATCATCAGCCGCGCGTCGTGGGCCCCGAACCCGGGCACCGGGCGGCCCCAGTAGGTCTCGTCGCGGAAGGCGGCGCGCTTGGTGGCCGCGACCTCCTCGCGCCACGCCACGAGCCGGGGGCACGCGCGGCACGCCGACACCGCCGCGTCGAGGGCGGTGAGGTCGTGCACGTGGGCCGGGTCGACGGTCTCAGCTCCTCCAGGCACCCAGCGCCTCCCGGGCGGCCAGGACCGCGACGACCGCCGAGACGGCCGGCGCGGCGGCCGAGGGCGCCGCCCCGGTGCCGGTGACCAGGTCGGCGACGGACGCGGTGAGCAGCACCGCGACGAGCGCG
>CADCTH010000199.1 GCA_902805495.1 uncultured Actinomycetospora sp. | reverse complement strand
GGAAGCGGCCGCGGGGACCGCCGCCCACCATCTCGCCGAACGCGGCCCGGGCGAACCCGCCGTGACGGCGGGGGCCGTGCCCGTGCGGGCCGTGGCCGTGGGGCCGGTGTCCGCGTCGGTCGTTCTTCGTGTCCCAGCTCTCGCCGGGTGCCTCGTCCTTCATGTCGCTCCTCCTTCTCGGTTCGTTCGCGACACGTCAACGATATATCGTGAGTGTCGTCGAAGCAAGGCGCGGGTGGAGCGGGCGGTCACCTCAGTGGTGGGCGGCGCGGTCGACCGTGACGGCGAGGGCGGCGAGCAGCTCGCGGGCGGAGTCGAGGCTCAGCTCGACGGCGACGCGGGCGCCGGGGCCGTGCGCGGGGTTGAGGAAGTCGATGTTGACCGTGTGCTCGTCGGGTGCGTGGACGGGGTGGTCGTAGTAGACGGTCGCGGTCTCGAGCGGGAACCAGCCCGTGGGCCCCTTGCCGCTCGAGTCGGCGAGGGCGACCTTCTCGGTGCTGTAGGTGCACATGCGGCTCAGGCCCCCCTGGTGGCGACGTGGCGCGCGAGGAACTCGCGGATGCGCTGCCAGCCGTCGACGGCGGCGGCGACGCGGTAGCTCGGGCGGTCGACGGAGAAGAAGGCGTGTCCGGCGTCGTCGTAGCGGTGGAACTCGTAGACCTTGCCGTGGTGCTGCAGCAGCTTCTCCAGCTCGTCGACCTGCGCGGGGGAGGGGTAGGAGTCGTCGTTGCCGAACAGCCCGAGCAGCGGCGCCCGCAGTTCGCCGATCCGGTCGTCCAGCGGCCTGACCCGCAACGGGAAGCCCTCGGGCGGGGTGCCGACGACGAAGGCGCCGTAGCAGTCGATCGCGGCCTGGACGTCGACCTCGATGCCCGCGAGCACCGACTGGCGCCCGCCGGAGCAGAAGCCGAGGGTGCCGACTCGCCCGTTCGACGTCGGCGGCGAGCTCGGCGAGCGCGCGGCGCCGGCGGCGTCGCCGACGAGCTGCGCGCCGGGCTCGCCGCCGCGCGCGCGAGCGGTGGCCGCAGCGTCGTCCGGGTCCGCGCCGGGGGCCTCGCGCGTGTAGAGGTTGGGACAGATCGCGTGGTACCCCAGCGTCGCGAACCGCCGGGTGATCTCCTTGGTCGCGGCGTCGTAGCCGGGCATGTGGTGGATGACGATCACGCCGCCACGGGGCGTGGCGTCCATCGGGCGGGCGGTGTACGCCTCGATCGCGTCGTCGCCGTGGCCGCGGATGCCGATCGTCTCGGCCAGGACCGCGTCGTGCTGCACGGTGGACCTCCGGTCGCTCGGGGGGTTGCGGGGGTGGGGTCCGATCAGAGCACCCCGGGGGCTCGCGGGCAGGCCGGCGCGACGGTCGTCGGAGAACGTCCCTGTCCCCGCTCGCCGCCGCCGGGGCACCGCGCACCCGGTCGTCACGCATGGCGAGCAGGGCGAGAGGGTAGGCGTCCCGGAGCAATCATCGAGGCCCCGTCTGACCCGCAGGCGGGGTGGAGCAGGAGGAACACCGGATGGACCTGTCGCGCACCCGTGAGATCTTCGAGCGGCCGGGGCCGTTCGCGACGGTCTACCTGGAGGCCGTGCAGGCCGGCGAGAACTCCGCCAAGCAGGTCGCCCTGCGCTGGCGGGAGCTGCAGCACCAGCTGCAGCAGCAGGGCGCCGACGACAAGACCCTCACCGCCCTCGACGAGGAGCTCGGCGGTGAGCGCGCCGGCTCGATCACCGGGGCCGGGCGCGTGCTCGTCGCGTCCGCCGACGGCATCCTCTTCGACGACGAGGTCGAGGCCCTCGACGCGGCCGGCGACCTCGCGATGTGGTCGCCGCTGCCCGAGCTCGGCCGCTACTACCGCAGCCAGACCGGGTCGGTGCGCGTGCTGCTCGCGGTGGTCGACCAGACCGGCGGCGACCTGTACCAGGTGATCGCCGACAACGCCGAGGGCGCGCGCGAGCTCAGCGAGGAGACGATCAAGGGCCAGGCGCTCGAGTCCGTGCACAAGGCGCGCGGCGGCGGCCCCGGCAACCGCACGCGCCAGAACCGCCACGAGATGGCGTCGTACGAGAACGCCGACGCCGTGGTGGCGGGCATCCGCAGCGCGGTCAAGCAGTTCCGCCCCGAGGTGATCGCGCTGGCCGGCGAGATCCAGGGGCGCTCCGCGGTCCGCCAGGAGCTGCCGGGCGACCTCGCCGAGATCACCCGCGAGATCGAGGCCGGGAGCCGCGCCGCGGGCGCCTCGGAGGACGCGCTGGAGAGCGAGCTGCTCACCGTCGCCGGCACGCTCGCCACCGAGCGCGAGACCCGCGTGCGCGAGCGGTTCCAGGAGGGCAAGGGCCACGGCAACGCCGTGGAGGGGCTCGAGCCGGTGCTCGAGGCCGCCCGGACCGGCGCGGTGGACACGCTCGTGCTGGTGGACGGCCAGCCGGTCCCGGGCGAGCTCTACGCCGGCTCGACGCCCGAGGCGATCTCCACCGACCCGGCCAACCTCACCCAGATCTCCGACACCGAGCCCGTCGCCCGCGCCGCCGAGCAGGTGCTGCTGCGCGCCGTCGGCGCCCTCGGCGGCGACGTGCAGGTCCTGGGCGGCGGGACGTCGCTGCAGGACGGCGTCGGCGCGATCCTGCGCTTCCCGACCGGGAGCTGAATGGAGTAGCCGTCTTGTCAGCGAAGTGGCGTCACGGACAATCAACGTCCGTGACGCCACTTCGCTGACATCCGGTCGGCGTCCGTTCAGCGCAGCAGGGCGGCGAGCTCGCGGGCCGCGGCGCGGGCGTCGTCGAGCGTGACGTAGGGCGCCGCGAAGCCGAAGCGCAGCAGGTCCGGCGGGCGGGCGTCGACCTCGACGCCGCGCCGGGCGAGCGCCGCGCGCAGGCCGTCGGCGTCGCCGACGCGCACCGCCACGTGCCCGCCGCGGCGCGCGTGCTCTCGGGGCGTCACCACCTCGACGGCGTCCGGGAGCTCGGCGAGGAGCGCGTCGCCCAGCGCGAGCAGCGCCGCGCGGACGCCGGCGAGGTCG
>CADCTH010000198.1 GCA_902805495.1 uncultured Actinomycetospora sp. | reverse complement strand
CCGGGCCTCGGGCAGCGCCGCGAGCAGCTCGCGCGCCGCCGCCGCCAGCGCCGGGCCGAGCGCGCCGTCGGCCGAGGAGCCGAGCGCGACGAGGGCGCGGACCTCCTCGTCGGTGATGCCGGTGACGTCGGTGCGGTAGCCCTCGACGAGCACGACGCCCCCGCGGCGCCCGCGCTCGCAGTACACGGGCACGCCGGCCGCCGAGAGGGCCTCGACGTCGCGCGCCACGGTCCGGGTGGACACCTCGAGCCGCCGCGCGATCTCCGGCGCCGCCATCCGCCCGTGGGTCTGCAGCAGCAGGAGGGTGGCCAGCAGGCGGTCCGAGCGCACCCGTCGAGGATGCCGCAGAATCAGGACAGCACGTGTCCGGTATGGGGGCGCAGAGTCCTCCCCATGACCGCACCGGACCCCCGCCCCCTGCTCACCCGCGCGCTCGACCAGGTCGGCGACCTCGCCGCCGCCACCCCGCCCGAGGCCCTCGACGCGCCGACCCCGTGCGACGGCTGGGACGTCCGCACGCTGCTGGCGCACCTCGTCGGCGTCCACCGCCGCATCGCCCACGTCGGCGGCGGTGGGCTGTTCTCCGAGGTCTCGACCATGCCCACCGTCGCCGACGACCGCATCTCCGCCGAGCTCGTCACCGCCCGCGCCGACGTCGACCGCGCGTGGGGCCTGGACAGCTCGGACAGCTCGGACAGCTCAGACAGCTCGGACGGCTCCGACGCCGCGGTGCTCGACCGCGAGGTCACGGTGCCGTGGGGGACCATGCCCGGCCGGTTCGTCGGCTTCGGCTACGTCCAGGAGCTCACCGTGCACGCCTGGGACCTCGCCGCGGCCGCCCGGCGCACCGCCGAGCTCGACGACGCGCTGGCCGCGGCGTTCGAGGACACCGCGCACCGCGTGCTGCCGGCCGAGCCCCGCGGCGGGCCGATCCCGTTCGACCCGCCCGTCCCCGCCGCGCCGGACGCCGCGCCCACCACCCGGCTGGTCGCGTGGCTGGGGCGCGATCCGGCGTTCGCCGCGGGGACGTTCGCCGACCGCTGACCGTCGCGATCCGTTCCGGGCACGTACTATCTGTGACGGGCGGGGCCGCGACGGAGGCGAGGTGGGGCCGTGACGAGGTCGACGACGACGAACGGCGGGACCCCCCGCGGCCGGGTCAGTCCGGACCCGCCGCCGGACCTCGTGGCCGCGCCCGGCTACGGGGCGCGGCGGCTGTACCAGGCCTACCTCGCGGCGTGGACCCGGCACGTGGACGCGGTGCTCACCGGGCCGCAGTTCGCCGTGCTCTGCGCCGTCCGCGCCTACCCCGATGCCGACCAGACCGCCCTGGCCGGCGCGGTCGCGCTCGACACCTCGACGATGGCCGACGTCTGCCGCCGCATGGAGCGCCGCGGGCTCATCAGCCGCCACGCGGCGCCGCACGACGCGCGGGCCAAGGTCCTCACGCTCACCGACGACGGCGTCGCGGCGCTCGCCGAGACCAACCGCCGGGCCCGCGCGCTCGACGAGGCCCTGCTCGCGGGCGGCGCCGCCGAGCAGCGCCCGCACCTGGCCGCGCTGCTCAACGACCTCGGCGCGCAGTGGGAGGACGTCGCGGACCGCGACGCGATCTGAGCCCGGCACCACAGCCGCGGCGGACGCACCGGCTCCTCCCGACGGAGCAGCCGTCGGTCACGGCCACGTTTCGGGACCAACCAAACCATTGCGTCCTCGGATAGTACGTGCTCGGATATTCGTCACGCAGGCGATCCAGCACACACCGGGAGGGCGGCCTGATGGCGAGCCAGTCGTTCGAGGTCACCATCGTCGGCGGGGGTCTGGGCGGGCTCTGCGCGGCGCTGTCGCTGCGCCAGCGCGGGCTGCGCGTCACCGTGGTCGAGGCCGCCCCCGAGCTCGGCGAGATCGGTGCGGGCATCCAGACCGCGCCCAACGCGAGCCGCATCCTCATCGGGCTGGGTCTGCGCCCGCAGCTCGAGGCGATCCGCACCCAGCCCGAGGACCAGGTCCGCCGGCGCTGGGCCGACGGCAGCATCATCGCCCAGCTGCCGCTGGGCCAGCGGGTCATCGACCAGTACGGCGCCCCGTACTGGCACTACCACCGCGCCGACCTGCACCGCGTGCTGCTCGACGCCTGCTCCGACCCCGAGCTCCCGGGCCCGGTGGTCGCGCTCCACACCGGCGCCAAGGTCGTCGAGCTCGACCGCTCCGACCCCGCGCGCCCGGTCGTGGTCGCCGAGGACGGCCGCCGTTTCGCCGGCGACGTGCTGGTCGGCGCCGACGGCATCCGCTCGGCGGTGCGTGACCTCGCCGGGTTCGACGACACGCTGGTGTTCTCCGGCGAGATGGCCTACCGCGCGCTGATCCCCGGCGAGCTGATCGCCGCCGACCCGGCCACGCGCTTCCTGGTCGACCGCTACCACTCGACGATCTGGTACGGCCCCGACAAGCACCTCGTGCACTACATCCTGCGCAACGGCCAGTACCTCAACGTCGTGGCGATCGTGCCGTGCTCGGACACCATCGCCCGCGACTGGAGCGGCCCGGCGACCCCCGAGCAGCTCGCGGCCGACTTCGGCGACTGGGACGACCGGGTGCCGGCGATGCTGTCGAAGGCCAAGCCCGAGGACGTCTCGCTGTGGGCGATGTACCGGCGCCGCCGCGACCCGGTGTGGGTCGACGGCCGCGTGGCGCTGCTCGGCGACGCGTGCCACGCGATGCTGCCCTACCAGGCCCAGGGCGCCTCTCAGGCGATGGAGGACGCCGCCGTGCTCGCCGAGGAGCTGGGCCGCGTGACCCGCGACGAGATCGACGGCGCCCTCGTGCGCTACGTCGACCGTCGCGCCAAGCACGCCGGGATGGTCCAGGACGCCTCGCTGCAGAACATGGCCTTCTACCACCTGCCCGATGGCCCCGAGCAGCGCGAGCGCGACGAGAAGCTGCGCCACTTCGACGGCGAGTCCGACGTCTCGTACGACTGGCTGTGGAACGGCAGCCCACTGCACGATCCCGACACCGAGTCCATCCACTACAAGTTCGCCCGCTGATGCGCGGACGGCCCGACCAGACCACCCGCGACGGGAGCGAACCCATGCGCACCGGAGACCAGATCGTCCAGGACCTGCCCTGGCGGTGGGGCGTCCAAGGAAAGATCTTCATCATCGGCGGCCTCGGCTACATGTTCGACGCCTGGGACGTCGCCCTCAACGGCTTCCTCACCCCGCTCGTCGGCGCCGAGTTCGGGCTGACGCCGGGGCAGAAGGGCCTGGTCGCGACGGCCAACCTCATCGGCATGGCCGTCGGCGCCGTCGCCTGGGGCACGGTGGCCGACCGCATCGGGCGCAAGAAGGCCTTCAGCATCACCCTGCTGATCTTCGCGCTGTTCTCGGTGCTCGGGGCGCTGTCGCCGAACATCGAGCTGTTCCTGGCGCTGCGCTTCCTCGCCGGTGTCGGCCTCGGTGGCTGCATCCCGGTCGACTACGCGATCGTCAGCGAGTTCTCGCCCCGGAGGAGCCGCGGCCGCGTGCTCTCGGCGATGGACGGCTGGTGGCCGATCGGCGCCACGCTCGCCGGCGTCTCCGCGACGCTGCTGGTCCCCGTCACGGGCAACTGGCGCTGGATGCTCGTGCTGATGATCCTGCCGGCGCTGCTGCTGTTCTGGGTGCGACGCGGAGTGCCCGAGTCGCCGCTCTACCTCTCGCGCATGGGCCGCGAGGCCGAGGCCCGCGTCGTCATCGACGACCTCGTCGCCCGCACGGGCACCACGCCGGAGCCGTACGTCATCCCCGCCGCCGTCGACGAGGACAAGCGGGGCGGGGCCTGGGCCGCCGCGATCGACCAGCTGCGCCGCGTCTGGGCGTTCAACCCGACGATCACGGGCGTCGCGTGGTCGCTGTTCATCGCGGTCATGCTCGTCTACTACGCCGCCCTGAGCTGGATGCCCTCGATCCTGCGGGCCGAGGGCTTCGGTGAGATCGCCGCCTTCGCCTCCACCACGCTGATGAACGCGCTGGGCATCGTCGGTGTCGCCATCTCCGTGCTGGTGGTCGAGCGCTTCGGCCGCAAGCGCGTCATCGCCATCGCCGGCCCCGTCGCCGCCGCCACGCTGGTGCTGTTCTCGCTGCTGCTCGGCACCCCGACGCTGGCCGTCATCGCGATCGGCGCATTCGGCATGTTCGCCCTGATCGTCATCCCGGTCATGTACGCCTACGTCTCCGAGCTCTACCCGACCGAGCTGCGCGCCTCGGGCTTCGGCTGGGCGTCGTCGTCGAGCCGCGCGATCACCGGCTTCGCCCCGCTGCTGTTCGGCAGCGTGCTCTGGCCCGTGCTCGGCCTGCCGCTGACGTTCTCCCTGCTCGGCCTGCTCGTCGTCGGCGCCGTGATCTTCATGTGGGTGGGCGCGCCCGAGACCGCCGGTCGCGAGCTCGACCGCATCACCACCGACGTGCCGGACACCCCGGCCTCGACCGGCTCCGAGCGCACCCGGGCATGAAGCCCGCCGCGTTCACCTACCACCGCGCGCACGACGTCACCGACGCCGTCGGGCTGCTCACCGACCTCGCCGCGGCGGGCGAGGACCCGAAGCTCATCGCCGGCGGCCAGAGCCTCATGCCGATGATGACGTTCCGGCTCGCCCGCCCGTCGGCGCTGGTCGACCTCGGGCCGCTGCGGCGGGTGCCGTCGATGACGGCGGTGACGGACGGGCCGGACGCGCTGACGCTCGGCGCGCTGGTCACCCACCACACGGTGGAGACCGCCAGCCTCTCCCCCGGGTTCGCGGTGCTCAGCGACGCCATGCGGTGGGTCGGGCACCTGCCGATCCGCAGCCGCGGCACCGTCGCCGGCAGCCTCGTGCACGGCGACGCCACCGCCGAGTGGTGCCTGCTCGCGCTGCTGCTCGACGCCGTCGTGGTCGCCGAGGGGCCCGCGGGGCGCCGCGAGATCCCCGCCGACGAGCTCTTCCACGGCTTCTACGCCACCGCCGTGGACCCCGACGAGGTCGTCGTCGAGGTGCGCTTCACCCGCCCCGCGCCGCACGCCGCGCTCAGCGAGTTCGCCCGGCGCCACGGGGACTTCGCGATCGTCGACGCGGCGCTGGCGCTCGACGTCGACGACGGCGGCACCGTCACCGGCGGCCGCGTCGTCCTCGGCGGCGTCGCGCCGGCCCCGGTGCGCGTGCCCTAGGCCGAGGCGGTGCTCGGCTCGGGCGGTGCACCCGGCCCGGAGATGTTCGCCGCCGTCGCCGACGCCGCGGCCGCCGCGATCGACCCGCCCGACGACCCGCCGGTGACCGCGGCCTACCGCCGCCGGCTCACCCGCACGCTCGTCGCGGACGCGTGCCGGCGGGCCGTCCCCCGGCCCGTGTCCCGGACCGTGTCCCGGACCGTGTCCCGGACCGTGTCCCGGACCGTGTCCCGGACCGTGTCCCGGACCGTGGGAGACGCGCGATGACCACCACCGACGTGCCCGGGCTCCCCGCCGACGCGGACCCCGACCGCCCCGAGCGCGGCGGCGAGGGCGACCACGGAACCGCCGCCGAGCCGCGCTTCGACGGGCACCGGGGCCGCTGGGTCGGCGCCTCGATCCCGCGGCACGAGGACCCGCGCCTGCTCACCGGGCGCGGCCGCTTCGTCGACGACATCGCACTGACCGGGATGCTGCACGCCGGGTTCGTGCGCGCCACCGTCGCGCACGGCCGGGTCACGTCGCTGGACCTGTCCGCCACCCGCGAGGTGCCCGGCGTCGTCGCCGCCTACGACGCCGCCGACCTGGCCCTCGGCGACATCGTCGCGATCCTCGACCGCCCGGCCGAGGAGTTCACGCCCACCGCCATGCCGGTGCTCGCCCGCGACAAGGTGCGGTTCGTCGGCGAGCCCCTCGCGCTCGTCGTCGCCCGCGACCCGTACGCGGTGGAGGACGGCGTCGAGGCCGCGCGCGTCAGCTACGACGTGCTCGGCGCCGTCACCTCCTCCGAGGGCGCGCTCGCCGAGGGCGCGCCGGTGGTGCACGACGAGGCCCCGGACAACGTGCTGCTCGACGTGTCGATGTTCGACACCCCGGGCGTGGACGAGGCGTTCACGCAAGCAGCCGACGCCGGCTGCGTCGTCGAGGTCGAGACCCGCAGCGGGCGGCAGAACGCGCTGCCGCTGGAGACCCGCGGGGCCGTCGCGTCGTGGGACGCGCGCGACGACCAGCTGCTCGTGCAGACCACGACGCAGGTCCCCCACCAGGTCCGCACGATGGTCGCGCGCTGCCTGGGCGTCTCCGAGCGCACGGTGCGGGTGACCGTGCCCGACATGGGCGGGGGCTTCGGGCAGAAGTGCGTCGTCGGGCGCGAGGAGATCGCGGTGGCCGCCGCGGCGCAGCGCCTGCACCGGCCGGTGAAGTGGATCGAGGACCGGCGCGAGGCCCTGACCGCGGGCTTCCTGGCGCGCGAGCAGCACTACCGCACGCGCGCGGCGTTCGACGCCGACGGCCACATCACCGCGCTCGACGTCGACATCGTGTGCGACATGGGCGCCTACTCCTGCTACCCCTTCACCGCGGGCATCGAGCCGCTGATGGCCTCGGCGGAGATGCCCAGCGTCTACCGCGTGCCCGCCTACCGCGTCCGCGGCCGCGCGATCACCAGCACCAAGGCCCCCACCGCGCCCTACCGCGGGGTGAGCCGCCCGCAGTACGTCGTGGCGATCGAGCGCGTGATGGAGCGCGCCGCCCGCGAGCTGGGCCTCGACCCGGTGGAGGTGCGCCGGCGCAACGTCATCACGCATTTCCCCTACACCGGCGTCAACGGGGTCACCTACGACCCCGGGACCTACCGCGAGTCGCTCGACCTCGCCGAGTCGATCATCCGCGACGAGGGCTGGTACGACGAGCGCGACCGGGCCGCGG
>CADCTH010000197.1 GCA_902805495.1 uncultured Actinomycetospora sp. | reverse complement strand
GCCGGTGCCGTCGCGCGCGGGCCCCCGCGGCCGAGCCGGCGCAGCACGGGCGCGAGCGCCGCGTCGTCGAGCAGCAGCACGCCGAGCGCGAGCACCAGGTAGTTGAGGAACGCGTAGTTGGCCGTCGCGATGATGCCGACCTGCAGCGCCGTCACCACCACGAAGCAGGCGACGCGGAAGCGCCGCGGCAGGAACACCGCCCACACGAGCACGAGCTCGACGACGAGCGTCAGCGCCACCGTGCCGGCGTGGTACCAGTGCGGCAGGTGCTGCACGTACCACCCGGGCCAGCTCGGCAGCGGCCCGTTCTCGTAGTACCGGTCCATCGCCGTGAAGTCACGCCAGTGCGGGTCGCCGGAGGCGAGCTTCACCACGCCCGACCAGAAATAGATGCGGAACCACTCCCATTCGAGCAGGAAGCGGCTCGCCCGCGACGGCGGCTGGCCCGCGCCCAGTCCGGGCCGGACGCCGCCGGGCGCGAAGAGGATGGAGAGGAAGCCCGCCTCGAGGAGCATCCCGTCCGACTGGTACGCCGAGAAGTCCTGCAGCACGCTCACGCACGAGAGAAAGCAGAGCGTGCAGAGCGCCGCGGCGAGCCGCGGCCACACATTCACGACGAGCAGGAGCGACGCGGCCGTCCCGACGCCGACGACGAGCCAGAGCGCCACGTCGCCGGCCCCGGCCCAGAACACGGTGGGCACGAGCCAGACGCGGCGCGCCGCCGGGAGCACGGCCGCCACCGACTGCAGGTAGTCGCGGCCGGGCAGGATGCCGCGCTCGCCCACGAGCCCGTGGATCTGGGAGGCGAGCGCGTAGAACGCGGAGAGGAAGACGAGCCCGAGGGCGCGCAGCCAGAGCCAGCGCGGCCACAGGTGCCCGGGCCCGCCGACCTCGGGGGCGACGGCGCGCCCGAGGCGCTCGACGAGGCGCCCGAGCGGCGGCACGCGGGCCGGCCGGCGTGGCGTTAGGCGCCGCCGTGCAGGACCCCCGACAGCGGCGAGCCCGGACGCCGGCGCTCCACCCCCGGCACCGCCCCCGGGTCGGGCTCGGGCCCGCCGCGCGTGGCGTCGTGGATGGCCTCGAGCGGCACCTTCGGCTGGCGCGCCATGGTGAGCAGCCCGTTCGCCTCCTGGTAGGTGTCGGTGAACTGCGTGTAGCAGAAGCCGGCGAACAGCGGCACGCCGTGCACGGCGGCGAGCAGCGCCTGGTAGCGCGCGAGCAGCTCGCCGGGCGTCGCCGTGCGCGAGTAGCACCACGTGCGCCCCGGGTCGGGGTGGTAGGCGATGCCGCCGAACTCGGTGAGCATCACCGGCACGTCGGTGTGCTCGGTGTGCCCCGCCACCACGAGCCGCCGCCCGCCCGGGCGCTCCCGCTCGAGCAGGCGCGGCAGCTCGTCCTCGCTGTGGTACCGCCGGGTGATGCGCTCCGGCATGTAGTCGTAGTCGTGGATCGCGAGGATGTCGGTGGCCACGCTCTCCCAGCCGTCGTTGCCGATCACCGGCCGGCTCGGGTCGAGCGTGCGCGTCAGGTGGTAGAGCGCCCGCACGTAGTGCTGCTGCTCGGGCATCGTCGGCAGGTCGGGCACGCCCCAGCTCTCGTTGACCGGCACCCACGCCACCACGCACGGGTGGCTGATGTCGCGCGCCACCGCGGCCGGCCACTGCCGCGTCAGCCGCTGCACGCTCTGCGGCGTGAACCGGTACGCGCTCGGCATCTCGCCCCACACCAGCAGGCCGAGCCGGTCGGCCCAGTAGAGGTAGCGCGGGTCCTCGATCTTCTGGTGCTTGCGCACCCCGTTGAAGCCCATCGCCTTGGCCAGCTCGACGTCGAGCCGCAGCGCGTCGTCGGACGGGGCCGTGAGGCCGGTGTGCTCCCAGTACCCCTGGTCGAGCACCATGCGCAGCGGGTACGGCCGGCCGTTGAGCATGAACCGGTCGCCCTGCGTCCCCACCTGGCGCAGCGCCGTGTAGCTCTTCACCGCGTCGAGCCGCTCGCCGCGCCCGGCCCACAGCTCGACCTCGGCGTCGATCAGCGTCGGCTGCCCCGGGCTCCACAGCAGCTCGTTGCGGTAGTCGTCGATCCCCGGGTCGGAGAGCGCGATGCGGCGGTGCACCTCGCCGGCGATCACCTGGTAGGTGTCGTCGGCGATCGTGGTCCCGCCCACCGACAGCTTGATCCGGGCGCGCAGCCCGGCGCGGCGCTCGCCGGCGATGGTGAGATCGACGCCGATCTCCCAGCGCTCCAGCGACGCGCTCCACCGCAGGCTGCCGACGTAGGTGGACGAGACGACCTCCAGCCACACCGTCTGCCAGATGCCCGAGGTGCGGGGGTACCAGATCGAGTGCGGCTCGCGCTGCCAGTCCTGCTTGCCGCGCGGCTTGGCGACGTCGTGCGGGTCGTCCGTCGCGAGCACCACGAGCTCCTGGAGCAGGCCGTCGTCGGGCCCGTTGCCTAACAGCGCCTCGGTCACGTCCACCGTGAAGGGCAGGTAGCCGCCCTCGTGCGTCGCGAGCTGCGACCGGTTCACCCACACCGTGGCCTCGTAGTCGACGGCCCCGAAGTGCAGCAGCAGCCGCTCGCCCGGGGCGAGGGCCGGGGCGGCGAACGTGCGGCGGTACCACGCGGCCTGGAAGAAACCGGTCTCGCCCACGCCCCCGGCCGGGGTCTCGGGCGCGAAGGGGACGACGATGGTCGTGTCGTCCCACACCACCGACTCGGGCCGCCGCCACCGGCCGTCGCGGTCGAGCGCGAACTGCCACGGGCCGTTGAGCGACGTCCACCGCTCGCGCTCGAGCTGCGGGCGCGGGTACGCGTGGGCCGCCGGGTCGGCGATCAGTGCCGGGTGCGGAAGGGCAGGGGCCGCCGTGGCCGTGACGTCCAAGGAAGCGATCGACATCGGGGTGCGCAGAAGGAAATGCGGGATGGCGGAAGTCGCGGCAAAGCTACTCGCCCGGGCCCCGCCGTCGCGGGCCGGCACGGAAGGTGTGAGGTGCGCGGCACCCCCAACCCCGAGGGCCGTCCCCGTGCTCTTCAGCCGCCGCTCGCGCCACCGCCGCCCCAGCTCGCCGCCCGCCGCCCCCGAGCGCGTCCTCCTCCGCTTCACCGGCGGCCCGGAGGGGACCCCGGCGGGCGACGACGACGCGCCCCACCAGGACCTCTCCGCCGTCGCGGTCACGGGCGACGCCGTGTGGCTCGCCGGCGACGAGGGGGCGTCGCTCGAACGGCTCGTGCGCGACGCCGACGGCGGGTTCGGCGCGCCCACGCGCTTCCCGCTCGCCGACCTCGTCGACCTCCCCGGCGACGCCGACGAGGAGGCGGACGTCGAGGGCCTCGACCTCGCCGACGGCTGGCTGTGGGTGGTGGGCTCGCACGCGGCCGCGCGCCGCAAGGCCGACCCGTCGGACGAGGACGCGGCGGCGCAGCTCGAGCGGCTGGCCACGGTGCGCGCCGCGGGCAACCGCCACCTGCTCGCGCGCGTCCCCGTCGTGCGCGGCGCGG
>CADCTH010000196.1 GCA_902805495.1 uncultured Actinomycetospora sp. | reverse complement strand
CGGCCGGGCGGCCGTGGGCCGAGCGCGCGCGGCGGTCGGCGGGCAGGACGCCCATCGAGCCGGTGGTCGCGTCGTCGGGGGCACGGTGGCGCCCGGCGGGACGCGGGGTCGGGGCCTGCGTCGGGACCGGGTCGATCTCGGGCAGCACAGCCGTCATGCGCGTTCTCCTCGTCCGCCGGGCAGCGCACATCGGCTCCGCGGGGCCGCTGGGGAGCGGCTTCGAGGTCCGTGGACGGCGTCGCCGCTGGGGAGCTGCGGCGCGACGTCGGTCACCCGCCCCGTCCTGGGAGGACTCGCGCTCCGGGGAGGCCGCCGGACGGGGAACCGGACGGAGCGGCCGAGCGCGTCGCCGGGCTGATGCTCGGCGACGACCAGAACGTAACCGATCCGTGACCAGCCGGCGCCACGCCGCACCGTCACAGCGCGCTCGCCGGTCGTCGCACCGCGCTCATCGGCACCCCTGCCGGATCCCGTGCCGCTCGTCGCGTCACTGGCCCGAACCGGTGACGACGAGCGGCCTCGTTCACCCCCGGTCGCCGGAGTACGGCCGGACGGGGTGGATCCGTCCGGGGGTCAGAGCCGGTCGAGGAACGCCGCCTCGTCCTCGCCGACCACGGAGCGCACGAGACCGGCGAGACCCGGGTGACGGGCCAGCGACGGGTCGGCGGCGACCACCGCGCGGGCCTCCTCGCGGGCCTCGGCGACGAGGTCGCCGTGACGGAGCACCGAGAGCATGTGCAGCCCCGACAGGCGTCCCGACTGCTGGGCGCCGAGGACGTCGCCCTCGTCGCGCACCTCGAGGTCGAGCCGGGAGACCTCGAAGCCGTCGGGCGTGGCGGCCAGCCGCTCGAGCCGCGCGAGCGCCGGCGAGCCCTCGGCGGCCTCGGTGACGAACAGGCACGAGGACGGCGCCGACCCGCGACCGACCCGCCCACGCAGCTGGTGCAGCTGGGAGACCCCGAAGCGGTCGGCGTCCATGATGATCATCATGGTGGCGTTGGGGACGTCGACGCCGACCTCGATCACCGTGGTCGCGACCAGCACGTCCACCCGTCCCTCGCCGAAGGCCCGCATCACGGCGTCCTTCTCGTCGGCGGGCATGCGGCCGTGCAGGATCTCCAGCCGCAGGCCCGCGAGCGGCCCCTCGGCGAGCATCGGCCCGACCTCCGCGACCGCGAGCGGCGGACGCGCCTCCGCCTCGAGGCCGTCGGTCTCGGTGTCGCGCTCGGGGTCGAGCAGGTCGCCGGCCGGCGCCGGGGCCGCCTCCTCCCCCGGCTCCCTCCCCCCCTCTCCGCCCTCGTCCCCGATGCGCGGGCAGACGACGTAGACCTGGTGGCCCGCCGCGACCTCCTCGTGCACCCGCTCCCACGCCCGGTCGAGCCAGCGGGGCCGCACGCCCGCCGGCACCGCCGTGGTCGCGATGGGCTGGCGGCCCGCGGGCAGCTCGGTGAGCTCGGAGGTGTCGAGGTCGCCGTAGACCGTCATGGCCACCGTGCGCGGGATCGGCGTCGCGGTCATGACGAGCACGTGCGGGGTGGTGTCGCCCGGCCGCGAGCGCAGCTCGTCGCGCTGGTGCACCCCGAAGCGGTGCTGCTCGTCGACCACGACGAGCCCGAGGTCGGCGAAGCCCACGCCCTGCTGGATCACCGCGTGGGTGCCGACGACGATGCCGGCCGCCCCCGACTGGGCGTCGAGCAGCGCCTCGCGGCGGGCCTTGGCGCCCAGCGATCCGGTGAGCAGGGTGATCCGGGTGGCGCCCGCGGGGTCCACAGTGGGGTCGTCGGGGAGCTCACCCGCGCGCCCCAACGGCCCGAGCATCGCCCGCAGCGAGCGCGCGTGCTGGGACGCCAGCACCTCGGTGGGCGCGAGCAGCACCGCCTGCCGGCCGGCGTCGACGACCTGCAGCATCGCCCGCAGCGCCACGACCGTCTTGCCCGAGCCCACGTCGCCCTGCAGCAGGCGGTTGAGCGGCTCGGCGCCCGCCAGCGCGGTGGACAGCGACTCGCCCACCTCGCGCTGGGACGCGGTGAGGTCGAACGGCAGGCGCGCGTCGAACTCCGCGGCGAGCCCGTCGTCGCGGCGCGGGCACGCGGGCGCCGGGCGGGTCGTCGCGCTCGCCCGCCGGCCGGCCATCGCGAGCTGCAGGCCGAACGCCTCGTCCCACACGAGGCGGCGGCGCGCGGCCTGCTGCTCCGCCCAGGTGTCGGGCAGGTGCACCCGGCGCAGGGCGTCGCCGAGCGAGGCCAGACCGTGGGTGGCGCGCACCACCTCGGGGAGCGGGTCCTCCGGGTCGTCGAGCACGTCGAGCACCTGGCGCACGGCCATCATCACGTTCCAGGAGCGCAGCTTCTTGGTGGCCGGGTAGATCGGGATGAGCCCCGGCAGGTCGGCGCTGACGCCCGCGCCCAGCACGATGAACTCCGGGGCCGCGAGCTGCCACCCGCCGCGGTACCGGCTCAGGTCCCCCGAGAACAGCGCCCGCGTGCCGCGCTGGAGGTCGCGCTCGCGGTAGGGCTGGTTGAAGAACGTGCAGGTGAAGCGCTGGGCGCCCACCGAGATCGTCGCCTCGGTGATGTGGCCGCGGCGATGGCGCATCCGCCGGCCGGTGACCTGCTCGACCGTGCCGAGCAGCGTGACGTGCTCGCCGGGGCGGAACCGCTGGTCCTCGCGCTCGGAGGCGTGGGTGACCGTCTCGTGGGCGATGTACTTGCGCGGGTAGTGCCGCAACAGATCGCCCACCGTGTGCAGCTCGAGCTGCCGGGCGAGGGGCTTGGCGGTCTTGTCGCCCACCGCCGTGAGCAGCGACGTCTGAATGCCGACCACGTCCGCGAGGATGTCACCCCGGACCGACAGCGGCCGCCGGTGACCCGCCCGCCGCCCGCCGGAGACCCCGCCACCCGGTCCGGCGCGCGTCCTCGGTTACGCTGGTCGGAGATGCGCACCGTCGATCCGGCGGGTCGCGCGTGCGGAAATCACCAGCGTGTCGAGGAGTTCAGCCGTGAGTGCCGTCTGTGACGTGTGCGCGAAGGGCCCGGGTTTCGGGAAGTCGGTGTCGCACTCGCACGTGCGCACGAACCGCCGCTGGAACCCCAACGTGCAGACCGTGCACGCCCGCCTGGGCAACGGCAACCGCCAGCGCATGAACGTCTGCACCTCCTGCCTCAAGGCCGGCAAGGTCGCCCGCTGACGCTGCCTCAGCGTCCCCGCTCGTCGCGCACGGCGACGATCGCCTCGCGGGTCGCCCGCGGCGGCAGCGCCTGCACGCAGAGCACCTCCATCGTCGCCAGGTAGTCGTCGACGTCGGCGCCGGCGTGCCCCCGAGGTGGGACGCAGGGCCCGCAGCAGCCGTCGCGCGGAGGCGTCAGGCGGGCTCGAGCAGGTCGTCGAACTCGCCGTCCTTGGCGCCGAGGACGAACGCCGTCATCTCCGCGCGCGTGTAGAGGAGCACCGGCCCGTCACGGTGGCGGGAGTTGCGCACGGCCACCCCGCCGTCGGGCAGCGGCGCGACCTCCACGCAGTTGCCCTTCGGGCTGCGGCGGCTCTTGCGCCAGGCCAGATCGGCCGTCTCGGCGTGCTGCACCTCGGGCACGTGCCCTCCCCCAGAACGTGCACCGGCTCTCGGTCGGTGCATGTGTTCTTGCATCTGCACAGTACGTGGGCGAGTATCGGGCCCGTCGCGAACGTCGGGCGGAGCGACGAACGGAGGTGCGCGTGAGCCAGCCGGGGAATCCACGGTCGGCGGGGCGCACCCCTGCGCCGCTGCGCGTGACCTCCGAGCGGCTCACCGAGGAGCAGGCGCGCGCCGCCGCCCCGGCCGCGCCCGCGGGCCCGGTGCCGGCCGTG
>CADCTH010000195.1 GCA_902805495.1 uncultured Actinomycetospora sp. | reverse complement strand
TCGCCCCCGACGCCGCGCGCGGGGTGGCAACAGGCCTGCACGCCTCGGCGCTGATGGTGGGCGCGACGATCGCCTCGCCCCTCGCCGGCCTGCTGATCGACGCCGTGTCGCCCGCGGCCGCGATCGTCGCGGCGACCGTCGTGACCCTGCTCGTCGCGCTCGCCGCCGCCGCCCTCACGGGGACGCGCGCCGGGAGCCGGGCGCGGTGAGAGGCGGCGGGGTCCGGGCAGCGAAGGTCACCCCGACTGCGCACGACGCACTCAAGGAGTCCCTCGCCGCCCCCGCCCGCGGACCGGTGACGCGGTCAGCCCTGACTGGTTACGGTGCGAGGCACTCCACCGTCCCACGGGAAGGAACCGATCATGGATCTCCAGGGCGTCTCGGCCCTCGTCACCGGCGGCGCGTCCGGGCTCGGGCTGGCCACCGCGCAGGCGATCACCGCGGCCGGCGGGCGGGTGGTGGTCGCGGACCTGCCGTCGTCGAACGGCAAGGAGGTCGCCGCCGACCTCGGCGGCGAGTTCGTGGCCGCCGACGTCACCGACACCGAGGCCCTGGGCGCCGCCGTCGCCGCCGCCGAGGCGGCGGGCCCGTTCCGCGCGCTCGTGCACTGCGCGGGCATCGGCAGCCTGACGCGCGTGGTCGAGAAGAACGGCGACCCGGGCGACATGGAGGCCTTCGAGCGGGTCGTGCGCGTCAACCTCTTCGGCTCGTTCAACGCCCTGCGCCTCGCGGGGGCGGCGATCGCGCGCACCGAGCCCGTCGACGGTGAGCGCGGCGCGATGATCATGACGGCGTCCGTGGCCGCCTTCGAGGGCCAGATCGGGCAGATGGCCTACACGGCGTCGAAGGGCGGCGTCGTGTCGATGACGCTGTGCGCGGCCCGCGACCTCGCGTCGAAGCTGGTGCGCGTCAACACCATCGCGCCCGGGCTCTTCGACACCCCGCTGTTCGCGACGCTGTCGGAGGACGTGCGCCAGGCCCTCGGCGACTCCGTGCCGAACCCCCGACGTCTCGGCGACCCCGCCGAGTACGGGCAGATGGCCGTCGCGATGCTGCAGAACCCGATGCTCAACGGCGAGACGATCCGGCTCGACGGCGCGATCCGGATGCCCCCGCGATGACCACGCCGGGGAGCGACGACGAGACCGTCCTGCGCACCGAGCGCGAGGGCACGACGCTGGTCATCACCATCGACCGCCCGCGGGCCCGCAACGCGGTGAACCTGGCCGTGGCCCAGGGCATCGCGGCCGCGCTCGACGAGCTCGACGGCGACGACGCGCTGGTCACGGGCATCCTCACGGGCGCCGGCGGATTCTTCAGCGCGGGCATGGACCTCAAGGCCTTCCTGCGCGGCGAGCGCCCGCACGTCGAGGGCCGCGGGTTCGCCGGCATCACCCAGGGTCCGCCCGCCAAGCCCCTGATCGCGGCGGTCGAGGGCCCGGCGCTGGCGGGCGGGTGCGAGCTGGCGCTGTCGTGCGACCTCGTCGTGGCCTCGGAGGAGGCGAGCTTCGGCATCCCGGAGGTCAAGCGGGGGCTCGCCGCGGCCGCGGGGGGCCTGATGCGCCTGCCCGCCCGCATCCCGCGCACCGTCGCGATGGAGCTCGCGCTCACCGGCGACCCGATGAGCGCTGCCGACGCGCACCGGTGGGGCCTGGTCAACCGGCTGACCGCCCCCGGCGGCGCGCTGGACGGGGCCCGCGAGCTGGCCGCCCGGATCGGGGCCAACGGCCCGCTCGCGGTGCGGGCGAGCAAGCAGGTGATCGTCTCCGCGCCCGACTGGAGCTCGGCGGAGATGTGGGCGCGCCAGGGCGAGATCCTGGGCCCGGTGCTCTCCAGCGAGGACGCCCGCGAGGGCGCGGCGGCCTTCGCCGAGAAGCGCGCCCCGGTCTGGAAGGGACGCTAGGTGCGCTTCGCGCATGTGAGCACTTCTCGGTGCCCGAGCACCGAGAAGTGCTCACGTGCCGAAGGCACCTACACCGTCTCCTCGCCGTACATCTCGCCCAGCGGGTCCTGGATGAACTCGATGCGCGCGCCGTCGGGGTCGCGGGTGTAGATCGAGACGTCGGACTCGAGCATGTACTCGATCCCGCGCTCGTCGAGGCGGCTCTTGATCCCGTACCACTGGGTGCCGGGCACCGAGATCGCGAGGTGGTGCAGCCCGCCGCGCACCTCGTCGTACGGGCCGGGGTCGACGCCGGGCAGGTCGAAGAACGCCAGGCAGTTGCCGTTGCCGACGTCGAAGAAGAAGTGCGTGGAGCCCGCGAGGTCGCGGTTCTCGAACAGCACGGTGACCGGGAAACCGGCGACGTTCTGGTACCACTCCACGGTGGTGCGCACGTCGCGGCAGATCAGCGCCGTGTGGTGGATGCCCTTGCCGGTCGACGGCGGGCGGTGCTCCCGGGAGAACAGGAACTCCTCGCGGATCCGGTCGCGCTCAGCGGTCAGCCGGTCGCGCTCCTCGTCGCTGATCAACGATGACTTGTCCGCGCTCACGACGTCACCGTAGCCAGGTGCGGGCCCGCCGTCGCCCCAACGTCACCGCAGGTCGTGCACGGCGAGCGTGCCCGCGTCGCGCTCGGCCTTGCCGGCGGCGCGGCCCGTGCCGTCGGTGAGGTCGCCGAGCAGGCGGTAGGTCATGCTCCGCGGGCGCAGGCCCAGCGCCTCCGCGGCCTCGTCGTCGAGGCGCTCGACGAGCGTCTTGGTCACGAGTTGCTGGCCCCCGGTCGCCACCTGCTCGACGCGCGCGCACTCGGTGACCTCGTCGCCCAGCGCCGTGACCTCGAGCCGCCCGCCGGTCACGACCTGCCCGATGAACAGGTCGGCGCCCCAGTGCGCGCCGACGTTCATGCGGCAGTCGTCGGGGCGCAGGTCGACCCCGGTGTCGGCGAGGTCGGCGATGACGCCCGCGACCGCGTCGGGCAGCTCCTGCACCGTGCGCAGCGCGGCGAGCGCCGCGCCCGCGTCCGACCCGTGGGTCTCGCGCAGGAAGTAGGCGCTGGCGCCGTCGCCGGCGTGCTTGCCGACGATGCCGCCGTGGCGCGCGACGAGGGCGTCGAACGCCGTGGTGACCCCGCGGATCAGCTCGAAGTAGACGGGTGTGGGCAGCCGCCGCGACAGCGGGCCCGAGCCGTCGATGTCGGCGAACAGCACCGCGGCCGGGCGCTGGGCCGGCGCCGAGAGGTCGGCCATCCGCGTGAACATCGCCTCGTCGCCCTCGGACACCAGGGCGAGGACGCGGGCGGGCAGCAGCGGCGCGTAGATCAGGACGGCGCCCAGCGGCGTGCCGTCGGGGCGGCGCAGCGCGACCCCGAGCAGGCCCACCGACCGCCGCCGCGCGCCGACCTCCAGGTCGATCGCGAGGACCCACAGCGGCGAGGTGTCGGGGTCGGCGAGGTGCGGGTGCAGCTCCCCGCGCAGGGTCTCGACGGCCCCCGCGGTGAGCAGCTGGCGCCACACCGGACGCTCGAGCACCTCGTCGACGTGGTGCCCGATGCCCACGTCGGTGTCGGCGTCGGCCCCGGCGAGCAGCAGCATCTGCTCGGACACCCACGCCAGCCGGCCCTCGGCGTCGACCACCTGGGCCGCGGCCCGGCTCTCGGCCAGCGCCGCCACCACGTCGCCCAGCGGGCCGTCGCCGTCGCCTCCCACGGCGCCGGACCCTACGGGCTGCACTGGGCCGGACGGCGGATCAGGACGCGGGTGGGTGGCGGCCCAGGGCGCGGCGGTGGCCCGCGTCGTGGACGAGGACGTCGAGCAGCTCGGCGACGTGGTGGTCGCGCGCCCGGGACAGCACGTGGCGCCCGGCGCGGCGCTGGGTGACGAGGCCGGCGAGCCGCAGCTTGGCCAGGTGCTGGGAGATCGCGGGGCGCGTGGCCCCGAGGCGGGCGGCGAGCGTGGAGACGTCCATCTCGTCGCCGCAGAGCAGCCAGAGCATCCGCAGGCGGGTTGGGTCGGCGAGCATCCGCAGCCCCTCGATCGCGACGTCGACGTCCTCGTCGGGTGGGAGGCGCGACCGGTCGCCGTCCCGACTCACGTCGTCGTGTGCGCACACGCTTATCCATTGTGCCACCATGGGTGGGCGTGGCCGAATGGCCTCACCGACGACGGCGCCCGGCCCCGGTGGAGGACCACCCGAGATGAGCAGACCGTTCGAGCAGACGCACGCCCGCCCCGCCCCGCGCGGGGCCGAACGGGCGCGTGACCTGGGCTCCCGGCTCCCCGTGCGCGCCTGCGGCCACGACGGCACCGGCAGCGAGCACACCGCGCTGGTGACCGAGATCCTCGCCCTGGACGACGCGCTGGCCGCCGAGCCCGCGCTCGACCCGGGCCCGCACACCGACGCGCTGTTCACCCGATTGGTCGGTCTCGCGGTCGCGCGGCGCCCGGCGGCGGTGGTGGACGCGGTGCTCGCCGACCCGCGGCTGCGCGAGCGCCTGCCGGACCTGCGCGCCCGCTGCGCCGCGGGCGAGTACGCGCTC
>CADCTH010000194.1 GCA_902805495.1 uncultured Actinomycetospora sp. | reverse complement strand
GCCGTCGAGGACGCCGAGTGAGGCCAGGCTGCGCGACGGGTCGACCGGGCCCTGCCCGAGCGGCGCGAGCGTGCGGGCGCCGCCGCCGCGGGCTCCGGCGGCGCTCTCGCCGGTCATGTCGAGCAGGACGGGCAGCAGGTCGGCCAGTGGCACGTCGGGCGGGAGCGCCACCTCGACGCGCGTGCGCGGGGCCAGGACCGAGACCCGGCTGGCCGCGGCGACCGGGACGGCGCCGGCGGGCCGGGCCGGGCCGCCCGCGCCGACCGCGCGCTGCTCGCCCGTCGAGGGCCGGTCGGTGGCGCTCGGCAGGGCCGGGCCGCGACCGGACCGGGTCGTGCCTGTCATGCGTCCCTCCCGCTCCTCCCCGCGCGCTGCCGACCGGACGGCACCGTGGTGACCGCCGTCGCGTCGCCGGGGGAGCGGATCTGCGAGACGGGCCCGGCACGGGCCGTGGCTCCCTAGTATGGCCGGACCGCCGGGGCCGGGTGGTGCATTCGAAGGATTGGGGGATGGGCCGGTGGGCACACGGGTCTTCCGTCGTGCGGCGCGTCCGGCGCCGCCCGCGGTGCCCTCGGGCGAGGTCCACCTCGAGGCCCCGCCGGAGATCCCCCGCGCCGTGCCCACGTCACCGCTGCTGCGCCTGTTGCCGCTGCTCATGGTGGTCGGGTCGCTCGGCTTCATCGTGGTCATCGGGGTCGACAACCCGACGTCGTGGCTCTTCGGCGGCATGTTCGCGCTGTCGACGCTCGGCATGGTCGCGGGCGGCGCGACGCGGGGCGGCGGGCAGCGCCGGGCGGAGGCCGACGAGGACCGCAAGGACTACCTGCGCTACCTGGCCCAGATGCGCCGCAAGGCCCGCGAGACGGCCGTCGACCAGCGCCGCGCGCTGGAGTGGACGCACCCCGACCCGTCGGCGCTCGTGGGCCTCGTGCGCGGGCCGCGCATGTGGGAGCGCCGCCCGTCGGACCCCGACTTCGCGCACGTGCGCGTGGGCCGCGGCTCCCAGCGGCTCGCCACCGCGCTCGTGCCGCCCCAGACCGGCCCGGTCGACGAGCTCGAGCCGGTGTCCACCGTCGCGCTGCGCCGGTTCGTGCGCACCCACTCGATCGTCCCCGACCTGCCCACCGCGGTGTCGCTGCGGGCCTTCGCGTCGGTCGGCGTCACGGGCGGCGACGCGGCGGCGCGGCGCGGGCTGACGCGGGCGCTCATCGCGCAGCTCGTCACCGCCCACAGTCCCGACGACCTCGTCGTGGCCGTCGCGGCGACCGGGCCGGCGCGCGCGGCGTGGGAGTGGGTCAAGTGGCTGCCGCACGCCGCGCACCCCCGCCTTCACGACGGGGGCGGCCCGGTGCGGATGTTGACGTCGTCGCTGGCGGCGGTGGAGGCGTGGCTCGCCCCCGAGCTCGCCGGCCGGGGGCGCTTCGCCCGCGGCGCCGCGCCGGTCGCCGACGCGCAGCACGTCGTCGTCGTCCTCGAGGACGCCGAGGTCACGCG
Source organism: uncultured Actinomycetospora sp. (assembly GCA_902805495.1). Classification (GTDB taxonomy): domain Bacteria; phylum Actinomycetota; class Actinomycetes; order Mycobacteriales; family Pseudonocardiaceae; genus Actinomycetospora. The sequence continues at coordinate 2,344 of CADCTH010000194.1, read as the reverse complement.
TTCGGAGCAGATCGTGCTGGAGGAGGGGCTGGCCGGGGTCACGCTGATCGACCTGTCGGACGCGCTCGGGACGCTCACCGCGCGGCGGGGGCTGGGGCTGGTGCTGGGGGAGGGCGGGGAGGACACGGCCGAGGGCGGCGCCCGCCTGGGTGCCCTCGGCCAGCAGGGCGTCGAGTGGTTCGGGCGCCCGGACACCCTCGGCGCTGCCGAGGCCGAGGCGCTGGCGCGGCGGCTGGCCCCGTGCCGCACCCCGGCGGTGGTCGGCGGCCCCGAGGACGAGCCGCTGCTGACCAGCCCCGGCATCCTCGAGCTCCTCGGGGTCGACGGCGAGCCGGACACCTTCGACGTCGCCGCCGCGTGGCGCCCCCGCCCGGTGCGCGACCGGCTGCGCGTGCCCTTCGGCGTCTCCGCCGAGGGCGAGCCGGTGGAGCTCGACATCAAGGAGTCCGCGCAGCAGGGCATGGGCCCGCACGGCCTGTGCGTCGGCGCCACCGGGTCGGGCAAGTCGGAACTGCTGCGCACGCTGGTGCTCGGGCTGATCACCACGCACTCGTCCGAGGCGCTCAACCTCGTGCTCGTCGACTTCAAGGGCGGCGCCACCTTCGCCGGGCTCGCCGGCGCGCCCCACGTCGCCGCCGTGATCACCAACCTCGCCGACGACCTCAGCCTCGTCGACCGCATGCAGGACGCGCTGGCGGGGGAGATGCAGCGCCGGCAGGAGAAGCTGCGCGCGGCGGGCAACCTCGCGAACGTCACCGAGTACGAGCGCGCCCGCGAGAACGGGGCGGCGCTGGAGCCCCTGCCGACGCTGTTCGTCGTCGTCGACGAGTTCTCCGAGCTGCTGAGCCAGAAGCCCGACTTCGCGGAGCTGTTCGTCGCGATCGGGCGGCTCGGGCGCTCGCTGCAGATGCACCTGCTGCTCGCCTCGCAGCGCCTCGAGGAGGGCCGGCTGCGGGGCCTGGACTCGCACCTGTCGTACCGGATCGGGCTCAAGACCTTCTCGGCCGCCGACTCCCGGGCCGTGCTCGGGGTGCCCGACGCCGCGGAGCTGCCGCCGGTGCCCGGCTCCGGCTACCTCAAGGTCGAGTCCTCCACGATGATCCGCTTCAAGGCCGGCTACGTGTCCGGTCCGTACCGGGCCGCCGAGCGGGTCGCGCCCGACCCCTCCCCGCTCCCGCGGGAGATGCGGCCCCGCCCGTTCTCCGCGGGCTGGGTGGAGCCGGCGGCGCCGACGGTGCTCGAGGCCGACGGGTCGGTCCGCGACGGCGACGGCGACGGGCACGTGACGACGGGGTCGCCCGCGGTCATCGGGCCGCACGGGCCGACGGGCGCCTCGGTGCTGCGCGGGGCGGGCGGGACGCCGTCGGTGCTCGACGTCGTGGTCGAGCGGCTGCGCGGCCAGGGCCCGCCCGCGCACGAGGTGTGGCTGCCGCCGCTCACCGAGCCGGCCACGCTCGACGCGCTGCTCCCGCCGCTGGCCGAGACCCCCGACCGCGGCCTCGCCGCGCCCGGCTTCCCGGCCAACTCCTCGCTCGCGGTGCCGGTGGGCATCGTCGACCGTCCCTACGACCAGCGCCGCGACGTGCTCTGGGCCGAGCTCGCGGGCGCCGCGGGCCACGTCGTGGTCGCGGGCGGGCCGCAGTCGGGCAAGTCGACGTTGCTGCGCACGCTCGTCACCGCCGCGGCGCTGACGCACACCCCCACCGAGGTGCAGTTCTACGCCGTCGACCTCGGCGGCGGCACGCTCGCGGGCCTGGCCGGGCTGCCGCACGTCGGCAGCGTGGCCGGCCGCGGCGAGCCCGACCTCGTGCGCCGCACCGTCGCCGAGGTCGCCGCCCTGCTCGCGGGCCGGGAGCGCTGGTTCCGCGAGGCCGGCGTCGAGTCGATGGTCGACCTGCGGGCGCGCCGGAGACGGAGCGGAGCGGAGCTCGACCATCTCCTCCGCCGGCGCGGCGAGCTCGCCCCCGGGACCGGCGGCAGCGACATGCTCGGCGACGTCTTCCTCGTCATCGACGGGTGGCACGCGTTCCGATCGGAGTACGAGCAGCTCGAGCAGACCGTGATCTCGCTGGCGACGGGCGGCCTGTCCTACGGCGTGCACGTCGTCATCGCGGCCACCCGCTGGGCCGAGCTGCGTCCGGCGCTGCGGGACCTCCTGGGCACGCGCTTCGAACTGCGCCTCGGCGACCCGTCCGAGTCCGAGGTCGACCGCCGGGTCGCCGCGGTGGTGCCGGCCGGCCGCCCGGGCCGCGGCCTCTCGCGCGACAAGCTGCACGTCCTCACCGCGCTGCCGCGACTCGACGGGGTCGCCGACGCGGCCGACCTCGGCCGCGCGACCGGCGAG
>CADCTH010000193.1 GCA_902805495.1 uncultured Actinomycetospora sp. | reverse complement strand
TCGAGCCGGTCGCGTTCCGGCTGCCCGACGACGTGGTGGACGCGTTCCTCACGCTGTGGGCCGTGCTCTCGCTGGGCGACCCGGTCGACCCCGCCAACGAGCCGCGCCTGCAGCCGCTGACGCGCCACCTGCGCACGCGGGGCCGCACGGTCGGCGGCGCCGCGGCGATGGCCGCGCTGCAGACGGTGCAGGCGGCGACGCGGACGCTGGTCGCCGAGCGAGCCGCGTACGACGCCGTGCTGACCCCGACCGTCGCGCTCCCGCCGCGCCCGGTCGGCTGGTTCACCGAGACCGGCGACCCCGCCGACGACTTCGCGCGCCAGATCGCGTTCACGCCGTGGACCGCGGTCGCCAACCTCACCGGCGAGCCCGCCATCTCGCTGCCGACGGGCTGGTCGGAGGGCCTGCCGATCGGCGTCGCCCTGCGCGGACGGCGCGGGGAGGAGGACGTGCTGCTGGCGCTGGGCGCCGAGGTCGAGGCCGCGCTCCCGTGGGCGGGACGACGCCCACCCGGCGTGTGACTCCTACGACGGGACGTCGTGGGCGGCATCCACTACGGTGCTGCCCGTGAGCGTGATGACCACGACCCTGCTCTACGTGGTGGCGCCGCTCGGGGGCCTGCTCCTGATCGCGGCGTTCAGCCTCGTCCGTCCGTCGTCGGCGCGCGGCGCGCGCTACCGCGTCGGCGACGGCTGGGACCACGAACCGCTGTGGTGGATGGGCAACCCCCGCGGCTCGGGCGTGCCCGGGCCGACCGTCGAGGCCGTGCCCAACAGCCCGGCCGCCGAGCACACCGCCCGAGGAGGCGCTCGTGGCACGTGGTGAGGTCGTCCCGTCCCGGCAGGACGAGCCGGGCGAGACCACGCGACTCAACAGCGGGCCGGGCATCCTCGAGGACCCGGTCTACGGCCAGGCGCGCGTCGCCACCGCCTCGGGGCGCATCTCCGAGGCGATGGACGTGCACTCGGAGGACTCGCGCACGCCGTTCTCGTCCTCGCAGCTCTCGCGTCTCGACGAGGCCCTGACGCTGGCCTGCCGCGAGACCGGGCTGCTGTTCACGCTCTACATCGGCGAGCTGGGCACCCGCTCGCGCGAACGCGCCGAGGAGCTGCACGCCTCCCTCGGCGACCGCGCGGACGAGGCGGTCGTCGTCGACGTGCCGCCGGGCGAGCGCGTCGTCGAGGTCGTCACGGGCGCCGAGTCCAGCCGCCGCATCGACGACCGCGGGGCCAAGCTCGCGGTGATGAGCATGGTGGCGTCGTTCAAGGAGTCCGACCTCGTCGGCGGCATGGTCGAGGGCCTGACCATGCTCGCCGACCAGGCCGGCGCGGCCCACTAGGGCTCTCAGCCGCGGTCGAACTCGCGGGCGGCGAGGGCGCGGACCACGCCGGCGCGGCCCTCGGTGACCAGGCGGCGCAGGGCCGGCGGGTGGTCGCCCGCGAGCCAGGCGTCGGCGGCCTCGACCGTCGCGGGCTCGACGGCCCACGACGGGAAGAGCCCCTGCACCATCGGCTGCGCCTGCTCCGACGAGCGGCGGGCCCACACCTCGTCGACGGCCGCGAAGTAGCGCGGCACGTAGTCGGTCAGCAGCGCCTGCTGCGCCGGGTGCGAGAAGCCCATGATGATCGCGGAGTTGATCGCGTTGGGCAGCGTGTCGTCCTCGACCGCCCGGCGCCACGCCTCGGCCTTGGCCTCGGGGGTGGGGATCAGCGCGCGGCCCCGCTCGGCCATGCGGCGGCCGGTGGCGGTGTTGTCGCGGGCGTACTCGTCGGCGATCTCCGGCTCCCCGGCCGCACCGTGCGCGACGAGGGCGTGCAGCAGCCGCCAGCGCAGGTCGGTGTCGACGGTCAGGCCCTCGAGCGGCGCGCTGCCGTCGCGCCAGCCGGCGATGGTGTCCAGCGCCTCGGCGGTGAGCACCGACCCGGCGAGCGCGTTGACGATCGCGAGCTGGTGGTCCGAGCCCGGCTCGGCGCGCGCCAGCTCGAGCAGCCGCGCGACGAAGGCGGGCCAGCCCTCGGCCACCGCCCATCTCGGCTCGGCGTAGGAAGCGAGCGCGGTCTGCGCCTGCAGCAGGAGTCGCTGCAGGACGCCCACCTCGCTCTCCGCCGCGAGCCCGGCGGTGACGAGCGCGACGAAGTCCCGCGCGCGCAGCTCGGCCTCGCGCGTCATCTCCCAGGCCGCCGACCAGCACAGGGTGCGGGGCAGCGGCTCGGCGATGTCGCCGATCCGGTCGATCAGCGTGGTCAGCGAGCGCTCGTCGAGGCGCATCGTGCAGTAGGTCAGGTCGTCGTCGTTGACGAGCACGAGGTCGGCCGCCTCGACGCCGATCAGCTCGGGCACCTCGGCGCGGTCGCCGTCGACGTCGAGCTCGACGCGGTGCCGGCGCACCAGCGCGCCGCCCTCGTCGCCGTAGACGCCGACCGCGAGCCGGTGGGTGCGCAGCTCGCCGGCGCCGGGACGCGCGCCGCCCTGGACGACCTCGAACGCGGTGTACCGCCCGTCCTCGCCGACGCTGAACGACGGCGAGAGCGAGTTGAGGCCCGTGGTGCGCAGCCACTGCGCGCTCCAGCCGGACAGGTCGCGGCCCGAGGCCTCGGTGAGGGCGCCGAGCAGGTCGTTGAAGGTGGCGTTGCCGTAGGCGTGGCGCGAGAAGTACAGGCGCAGGCCGGACAGGAACTCCTCCTGCCCGACGTAGCTGACCAGCTGCTTGAGCACCGACGCGCCCTTGGCGTAGGTGATGCCGTCGAAGTTGACCTCGACGGCCTGCAGGTCGGGGATGTCGGCAGCGACCGGGTGGGTCGAGGGCAGCTGGTCCTGGCGGTACGCCCACGACTTCTCGACGTTGGCGAACGTCGTCCACGCGTTGCGGTACTCGGTGGCCTCGGCCTGGCTGACGACGCTGGCCCAGGTCGCGAACGACTCGTTGAGCCACAGGTCGTCCCACCAGCGCATGGTCACGAGGTCGCCGAACCACATGTGCGCCATCTCGTGCAGCACGGTCTCGGCGCGGCGCTCGTAGAGGTAGCGGGTGACGCGGCTGCGGAAGACGTAGTCCTCGAGGAACGTCACCGCGCCGACGTTCTCCATGGCGCCCGCGTTGAACTCCGGCACGAAGAGCTGGTCGTACTTGCCGAAGGGGTACGGCACGCCGAAGTTGCGGTGGTAGAAGCCGAAGCCCTGCTTGGTCTCGGTGAACAGCCGGTCGGCGTCCATGTGCTCGGCGAGGCTCGCGCGGCAGAAGATGCCCAGCGGGATGCTGCCGTGCTCGTCGGTGTAGGTGTCGTCCCAGCGGGCGTAGGGCCCGGCGATCAGCGCGACGAGGTAGGTCGAGATCGGCGGCGTGGTGGCGAACGCGTGCCGCTTGGCGCCGTGCCCCCCATCGGTCGAGACGTCCGTGACGGTCTCGGTGGCGCCGTTGGAGATCACCTGCCAGCTCGGCGCGGCGGTCACCGTGACGGTGATCGGTGCCTTGAGGTCGGGCTGGTCGAAGCAGGCGAACATCCGCTTGGCGTCGGCGGTCTCGAACTGGCTGTAGAGGTAGACGCTCCCGTCCACCTGGTCGACGAAGCGGTGCAGCCCCTCGCCGGTGTTCATGTAGCGCCCGTCGGCGTCGACCACCAGCTCGTTCTCGGCGGCGAGGTCGGGCAGCGCGAGCCCCTTCTCCTCGTCGTAGTCGGCCACGTCGAGCGTCCGGCCGTTGAGCGTCGCGGAGCGCACCCCGGCGGCGACGAGGTCGATCCACGTCGAGGACCCCGGCGTCGCGGCCCGGAAGTGCACGGTCGTCGTCGTGCGGAACGTCGACTCGCCCGGGGCGCCCGCCCCGTCGGTGAGGTCGAGGTCGACGACGTACGACGTGACGTCGAGCAGCTCGGCGCGGGTGATCGCGTCGTCGCGGGTCAGGTTCGGGGCAGCCACGCGGTCACCCTACGGCGGTCGGGAACATCACCGGGGCCGCCGTGGGTTGCCCGAGTGTCACCGCCTCAGAGGGGAACCCGATCGCCATGGCTGACAAGACCCGCGTCGACTTCTGGTTCGACCCGCTGTGCCCGTTCGCGTGGATCACCTCGCGCTGGATGCTCGAGGTGGAGCAGGTCCGCGACGTCGAGACGCACTGGCACGTCATGAGCCTCGCCGTGCTCAACGAGGGCCGGGACCTGCCCGAGGAGTACGCCGAGATGATGAAGAAGGCGTGGGGCCCGGTCCGCGTCTGCATCGCCGCGGCGCAGGAGAAGGGCGACGAGATCCTCGCGCCGCTCTACACCGCGATGTGCACCGAGATCCACAACAACGGCAACAAGGACTTCGACGACGTCATCGCCAAGGCGCTGGACGAGGTCGGGCTGGACAAGGCGCTGGCCGACGCCGCGCACAGCGACGCGTACGACGACGAGCTCAAGAAGAGCCACCACGCGGGCATGGACCCGGTGGGCATGGACGTCGGCACCCCGGTGATCCACGTCGAGGGCTCGGCCTACTTCGGCCCGGTCATGACCCGCATCCCCAAGGGCGAGCAGGCCGGCCAGATCTTCGACGGCGCCAAGCTGCTCGCGGGCTACGAGTACTTCTACGAGCTCAAGCGCACGCGCGAAACCGAGCTCTCGTTCGACTGACACCCGACGGTCGGCCGTGGCGCGACGCCGCGGGCGGCCACCCGTCCGATCAGCGGCGGCGGGCGAGGACCAGGCGGCTGTGCCGCCCTACGCTCGCGTCCCCGTCCGTCCCGAGGTCGCGTCCGTAGCGGGTCGCGGCGTCGCCGACGGTCTCCACCTCGGTCTCCCAGCCCAGCCGGGGCAGGCGCTCCGCCGGTTCCTCCCGGGGCTCGCGGCTCCACAGCTCGCCGAAGTCGACCCCGAGGACCCCGGAGGCCGAGGCCAGGGGCGGGGTGGCGAGCAGGGTGTCGACGTCGACGAGGTACTCGGTGGCCACCTGGCTGCCGGGCGCCGACAGGGCGGTGACCTGCTCGAACAGGTCGGCCTCCGCGTCGGCGGGCAGGTAGGGCAGCAGGCCCTCGGCCAGCCAGAGCGCGGGCCGCCGCTCGTCGAACCCGGCGTCGCGCAGGGCGGTCGGCCAGTCCTCCCGCAGGTCGGTGCCGACGCGGTGGCGGCGGGCGCCCGCGGTGTCGCCGTTCGTGTCCCCGCCGGCGAGTACGTCGTCCTTGAAGTCCAGCACCGCCGGCTGGTCGATCTCGTAGACGTCGCTGCCCGCGAGCTCCTCGAGGCGCTGGGCGCGCACATCGAGGCCCGCGGCGAGCACCACGACCTGGTCGACCCCGTCGCGGCGCGCGGAGCGGACGGCCTCGTCGAGGAACCGGGACCGCACCGCGAGCAGGTCGGCCAGGGTCCGCCACGCCGGGGCGTCCGCCCCGGGGGAGCCGGGGCCGGTCGGCAGCGGGTCCGGCGGTTGCGCGGCCTCCACCAGGCGCGCCGCCCACGGGTCGTGGACGAGGGCGTCGGGGCGGCCGTCCTCCAGCGCCCGGGCCGCAGTCACCACCAGCGCGGTCAGCCCCACGCTCGAGACGATGTCCCAGTCGCTCCGGTCAGCGGTCACGGTTCCACCTCCACGTCGCCCATACCCGGGGGTGACCGCTGGGGTGGGGGTGGCGAAACGCCCGACGGCGGGCAGGGTGGTGAGAGGGACGCCGAGCAATCAGGAGGCAGTCGATGACGACCGGCACGAGCACGCTCTCGCGGCACTGGATCGACGGGGCCTGGCAGGAGGGATCCGGGGCGATCGCGGTCGTGAACCCGGCGACGGGGGAGACCGTCGCCGAGGTCCCGGCCGGCGGCGCGGCCGAGGTCGACGCGGCCGTGCTGGCCGCGCGCCACGCCTTCCCGCGGTGGGCGGCGACGTCGCTGGCGGACCGGGTCGCGATGGTGACCGCCGTCCGCGAGGGCATCAAGGCCCGCAGCGCGGAAATCGCGGCGTCGATCACCGCGGAGATGGGCTCGCCGACGAAGTTCGCGAACTCCGTCCAGGTCGGCATGCCGATGGCGACCTCGAAGGGTGTCGCGGGCCTGGCCGAGTCGTTCCCGTGGACCGAGGAGATCGGCAACTCGCTGGTCGTGCGCGAGCCGATCGGCGTCGTCGGCCAGGTGACGCCCTGGAACTACCCGCTGCACCAGGTGGTCGCCAAGGTCGCGCCGGCCCTGGTCGCGGGCTGCACGATCGTGCTCAAGCCCAGCGAGGTCGCGCCGCTGACCGCCGGCATCCTCGCCGAGATCACCGCCGAGGCCGGCCTGCCCGCCGGGGTGTTCAACGTCGTGCACGGCACCGGTCCCGAGGCCGGCGAGGCGCTCGCCGCGCACCACGGGGTGGACATGGTGTCGTTCACCGGGTCGGTGCCCGCGGGGCGGCGCGTGCAGCAGGTCGCGGCGGCGACGGTCAAGCGTGTGGCGCTCGAGCTCGGCGGCAAGTCCGCCAACATCATCCTCGACGACGCCGACCTGTCGAAGGCCATCCCGGCCGGCGTCGGCGGCGCCTTCTTGAACTCGGGGCATACGTGCACCGCCCTCACCCGGATGATCGTGCCCCGGTCGAAG
>CADCTH010000192.1 GCA_902805495.1 uncultured Actinomycetospora sp. | reverse complement strand
TTGCGCGGGAAGCGGGCGAAGCGCTCGACGTTGGCGGCGTGGAAGTCCGCGACGCTCACGCCGAAGCGCGACGGGTCGCCGCCCACCTCGTTGAGCGCGAGCAGCCGGTTGTAGCGGTAGAAGGCGGTGTCCTCGACGCCCTTGGCGGTCACGGGCGGCGAGGTCTGCTGGAAGCGGGTGACGAACTCGTCGAGCTCCGGGCCGCCGCGCTCGTCGAGCAGCAGCACCCGCGAGAGCGCCTCGGGCATCTCCGCGGCCAGCACCGCCGCGCGGTCCTCGGGCTCGACCCGCCCGCTCCACGGCTCGACGTACGTGCGGTAGACCGGCAGCGCGGCGAGCGCATCGGCGATGCCGTCCACGTCGTGCAGCGCCCGCAGCCGGGCGACCTCGCGGGCGAAGGTCTTCACCGCCTGGTCGTGCTGGGCCTCGAGCGCAACCTCCGCGAACGGCCGCCCCGAGCCGGTCAGCCCGTCCCACAGCTCGGTGAGCGGCGCCTCGGCGGCCGGGTCGACGAAGAGCCCCTGCACCTCGTTGAGGAACTCGTAGCCCACCGTCCCCTCCACGGGCCAGTCGCGCAGCGCCTCGCCCGGGTGCAGGATCTTCTCCACCCACACCCGCTCCGCGCCGGAGTCGCGCAGCCGCTCGAGGTAGCCCGCCGGGTCGGCCAGCCCGTCCGGGTGGTCGACCCGCAGCCCGTCGACCACGCCGTCGGCGACGAGCTCGAGCAACTTGGCGTGGAGCGTCTCGAAGACCGTCTCGTCCTCCACCCGCACGCCGCCCAGGTCGTCGATGTCGAAGAAGCGCCGGTACCAGCCGTCGGCCGGGTCGTAGTCGAAGAACGTCGCCCGCTGCGCCTCGTCGGCCCACCAGCGGTTCTCGTCGCCCGTCCCCATGTGGTTCGGGACGATGTCGAGCACGATGCCGAGCCCCTCGGCGGCCAGTGCGCGCAGGCCGTCCTCGCCGCCGAGCGTGTCGGAGATCCGCGTCGGGTCGACCACGTCGTAGCCGTGGGTCGACCCCGAGCGGGCCTGCAGCGAGGGCGAGAGGTAGAGGTGCGAGACCCCGAGCTCGCGCAGGTAGGGCACGAGCTCGCGCACGGCGGCGAAGTCGAGCTCCGGGGTGAGTTGGAGGCGGTAGGTGGCGAGGAGCGGGGGCACGCAGGTCACGTTCCCCGATTTCCCCGAGCCCACCCCGACCCGCGGTCGAGATGTCCCGACCTGCCTCGTGACTCGTTGTCAGAACGCCGTGTGCGCCGGGTCACAGGATGAAACCGATCGGGGGTCCGCTGCGTTGGTAGGAGACCGGCGAGGACGCCGGACTTGAAGCACCGGATCGACGCCGCGCCCGTGGGGCAGCGCACGCGCGGCTCGCAGATCCGACCGCAGGACCACAACCCGAGAGCAGGATCCGGCGCCCGGCGATCCCGTGCGCCCTCACCCGACCGACCCACACGAGCGAAAGCGACGCACTTGCAACTCGACATCGTCATCCCGGCGCACAACGAGGAGGAGAGGATCGACCGCACGCTGCACGCCTACCGCGATGCCTGCCGCGGCGCGGACGTCGCCTTCCTGGTCGCGCTCGACGACTGCAGCGACGGGACCGCGGCCATCGTCGACGCCCACGCCCGCGACGACGACCGGGTGCGCCGCATCGACTACCCGAAGCTCGGCAAGGGCGGCGTGATCGCGGAGACCTTCGCCCGGTCGGGCGCCGACCTCGTCGGCTTCGTCGACGCGGACTGCGCGACCCCGCCCCGCGAGCTCCTGCGGCTCGCCGAGGCGGCGAGCCGGACGGACGGCGCCATCGCCTGCCGCCGCCACCCCGCGGCGATGCTGCCGGCGCGGCGGCCGTTCGCGCGGCAGATCACGAGCGCCGGCTTCGCCTTCGGGGTGCGCCGGCTCATGGCCATGCCCTTCCGCGACACCCAGTGCGGCGCCAAGGTGCTGCGCCGCGACGTGGTGGAGGCCCTGCTGCCCCGGCTCGCCGCCCGCGATCTGCTCTTCGACGTCGACCTGCTCGCCGCCTCGCGCGACGGCGGCTTCGACGTGGTCGAGGTACCGACGATCTGGGTCGACCAGGCCGGGTCGCGGGTCTCCGCGATGTCCGACAGCCGGCGCATGGCCGCCTCGCTGGTGCGCCTGTGGATGCGCCGGCGCATGCGCGGCGCGCCGGTCGGCGTCCGTCGTCCGATCGACCGCCGGGAGGGCGTCCATGCCCGCTCCTGACGTCGCCCTGATCACGCCGTACCCGCCGTCGGGCCAGCGTCACGGCGGCTCGAGCGGCGTGGCCTCCTACTCGGCCAACCTCGCCCACGCGCTCGCCGCGCGGGGCGCCGCGGTCCGCGTGCTGGCGCCCGCGATCGCCGGTGAGCCCGCGCGCAGCGCCGACGGACCCGTGGAGGTCCTCCGGCCGTTCCGGCGCGGCACCCGGGCGCTGCCCCACGCGGCGCGTGCGGCGCGCGCGTCGGGCGCCCCGGTGACCCACCTGCAGCACGAGCTCTTCCTCTACGGCGGACCGGGTTCCGTTCCGGGCCTCCTCCCCGCCCTCGGCGCCCTGCGCACCGGCGGCCGGCGCAGCGTGGTGACGATGCACCACGTCGTCGACCCGCGCACGGTGGACGCCGAGTTCACCCGCACGCATCGCGTGTCGGCCCCGCCCGCGGTGGCCCGGGCCGGACTCGGCGGCGTGCAGTCCGCCATCGGGCGCATGGCCTCCGAGGTGATCGTGCACGAGCCGTCCTTCGCCGCCCACGTGCCCGGCGCGACGGTGGTGCCGCACGGGATCGAGACCCCCGACCGCACCGAGCGCACCGCCGCGCGGGCGGCCCTCGGGCTCGACGACCGCTTCCTCGCCCTCTGCTTCGGCTTCCTGGCGCCCTACAAGGGCCTCGAGCTGGCACTGGCCGCCGCGGACCGGGCCGGACCGGACGTGCACCTCGTCGTCGCGGGAGGCGAGCACCCGCGCCTCGCCACCGCGCGCGACGGCTACGCGCACGAGCTGGCCGACGCCGCCCCCGCCAACGCGACCTTCACCGGCTACGTGCCCGACGCCCACGTCGCGAGCTGGTTCGCCGCCGCCGACGTGGCGCTGTTCCTCTACCCGCAGCCGTTCGCGGCCAGCGGCCCGCTCTCGCTCGCCCTCGCGCACGGGACGCCCGCCCTCGTCTCGCCCGGCCTGGCCCGGACCGTCGACGCGCCCGACGGGCTGGTCACCCCGCTCGACGCCGCCGCGCT
>CADCTH010000191.1 GCA_902805495.1 uncultured Actinomycetospora sp. | reverse complement strand
GGGCCCCAGCCCAGCCGCCCCGCGGCCAGCCCGCCCGCCGGACGCCCGCGCCTGACGCTGGTCCGTGGAGGTGGCTTCGCCACGTGAGCAGTTCTCGGTGCTGGAGCACCGATTTCTGCTCACGTGCGCGCAGCGCACCTCACTCCTTGACCGCCACCAGTACGAGGTAGTGCAGCTCGTCGCCGGCCATGCTCACCCGGTGCCGGAAGCGGCGGCGCACCACCGTGCGCGAGGCGTGCTCCGACCCCGCGGTGTCGGCGATCATCTGCTCGACGTCGCTGGCGTCCTGGCCGTCATCCCCGCCTGCGAGGGTCAGCGCGAGGAACGAGCCGGGCGGGAACGCGTCCCACAGCTGCGCGAGCGCGTCGACCGGCACGTGCCCCTCGCCGACCGCCCCCGCGGCGACCAGCGCGGTCAGCCCCTCGTCGCGCACGAGCGCGGTGACCTCGCCGACGTCCAGCCGCTCGCCCACCAGGTAGTGCGCGTACAGCCCGGGCCGGTCGCGGTGCGCGGCGTCGCGGGCCTCGGCGACGCCGTCCGCGCCGGCGACGACGGTGACCCCGCGGGCGCGCAGCTCCTCGCCGACGACGCCGTTGCCCGCGCCCAGGTCGAAGGCGCGCAGCCCCTCGGCCGTGCGCCCCTCGGCCTCGGCGGCCTCGACCAGCGCGGCGGCGACGGTGGCGGGGGAGGCGCACTGCAGCCGGTGCTGCACGACTTCCTCGTAGAGCCCCGGCACCGCGTACACCCGGGCGTAGTCGTGCAGCACGATCCGCTCGTCGCCGCCGTCGGCGTGGTGGAGGACGAACTCCTCCTGCGCCTGACGCCGTCCCGGGGTCGTGTCGAGCTCGACGGTCCAGCCGGCCGCCGGCTCCTTCGCTGTGGCCATGGCGGACATCCTGCCCGCTCGCGGCGTCCCGGGATCGTGACCTCGGTCCCCTCGCCGTTCCGCCGGCCGCGGTCGACGCGGAGGACCGCGAGCACGCCATCAGTGGTCGCGCACCCGGGGCACCACACTCGGCCGCGTGAGCGGTCGATCGACCTCGGCGATCGGCGGGTAGGTTCCTGCTCCGATCGGCTCAGTGGAGCCGGAGGGGGTGGGCATGGCCATCGAGGTGGACGGCGTCGCGATCAACGAGACGTCACGGGGATCGGGCGCCGCGTGGAAGTGGAGCTCGGCGGGCCCCGCCCCGATCGACTACGAGATCCAGTGGGTCGAGAACAAGGACGTGTTCCTGTACTCCACCCGCGTGCGTCCCGGCGGCTGGAACGTCTCGCAGCTCGACCCGGACACGTGGGTCGGCGACGGGACGCTCGAGGGCGCGCGGGAGATGGTCGAGCGCGGCCTGCCGACACTGCCGCACTGACTCGCTCGCCGGGACGAACGAACGGCGCTCCCGCTGCATCGCGGGCCACGAGAGCGCCGTTCGTTCGTCTAGCCGGGCCTCAGCTGCTGCTGCCGCCCAGCACACCGGCCTCGCTGAGCTTGGACATGACGGCGTTGGGGCCGTCGAACTGCTCCTTGTCGAGGCCCTTGAGCGTGTCGACGAGCTGCTGGTCGGCCCCGTTCGAGCTCGCGTGGTCGGCGAGCTCCTGCGGACCCCCCGGGTAGTTGAACCCGGCGAGCGTCTTCTGCACCTGCGTGACGTCGTAACCCATGGCGCTCGGTTAACCACCCGGCCGCGACGACAACCGCGACCCCTAACCTCACGATCGTGCTGGCCCGCGCGTTCGGCATCGCCCGCTCCCTGGCGATGTACCACGGCATCCCGGGGCGCCAACGCCGGATGCGCCGGTTCTACGCGACGTTCCTCGGTCCCGGCGACCTCGCCGTCGACGTCGGCGCGCACGCCGGCAACCGGGTGCGGGCGTGGCGCGCGCTGGGTGCGCGGGTGGTCGCCGTCGAGCCCCAGCCCGACTTCGTCCGCCTCCTGGAGCTGTTCTTCGGCCGCGATCAGGGCGTGACCGTGCTGCCCGTCGCCCTCGGCGCGGAGCCCGGCGTCGCCCGCCTGGGGATCTCGCGGGCCACGCCCACGGTCTCCACCGTGTCGGCGGCCTGGCGCGCGACCGTCGCCGACGACGCGGGGTTCGCCGCGGTGCGCTGGGAGGACCCGGTGCCCGTGCCGCTGACGACCCTCGACGCCCTCGTGGCGCAGCACGGCGTCCCCGCCTTCTGCAAGATCGACGTGGAGGGCTACGAGCCGGAGGTCCTCGCCGGCCTGTCGCACCCGCTGCCGGCGCTGTCGTTCGAGTACCTGCCCGCCGCCCACGACGCCGCCCTCGCCGCGCTCGCCCGCGTCGAGGCGCTGGGGAGCTACGAGTACCGCTACTCGCCGATCGAGACGATGCGCTGGGACCCGACCGCCCCCGACCGCTGGCTCGACGCCCGCGATCTGGTGGCGCTGCTCGAGCGTCGCCGACCGGCGGGACGCTCCGGCGACGTCTACGCCCGGCGCCTCCCCGCGGAGACCACCGACGTGTGACGACCGCTGCCGGCGGTCCCGGGGCTCGGGCATCCTGGACGGGATGATCCGCCGCGCCGCCGTCCCGACCGCGCTGCAGCTGGCCGCGGCGGCCGCGCTGCTCGCCGGGGTCCTCGCGCTGCTCGTGGTCACGGTCGGCGTCGGCGTCCTCCGGGTGCTCGTGGCCGTCGTGGTGGCGGTCGTGGCCGGCGCGCTCGTGGGGCGGGCGGCCCGTCGCGCGGGAGCCACCACCCTCGGTCAGGCCGGCGCCGTCACGCTCGCCCGCGGCGTCCTGGTGATGGGCACGGTCACCCTGGTCGGACGCGCCGACGCGGCGCTCGTCCTCGTGGTCCTGGCCGTCGTCGCGCTCGCCCTCGACGCCGTCGACGGGCCCGTCGCCCGGCGCACCGGCACCGCGTCGGCGCTCGGCGCGCGCCTCGACGTCGAGTTCGACGCGTTCCTGCTGGTCGTGCTCTCGGTGCACGTCGCCCTGACCGGCGGCGACCCCTGGGTGCTCGCCGTGGGCCTGCTCCGGTACGTGTTCGTCGCCGCCGGCCGGGTCCTGCCCTGGCTGCGCGGGGAGCTGCCGGTGCGCCGATCGGCCAAGGTGGTCGCGGCGCTGCAGGGCGTCGTCGTCGGCGTCGCGGCCGCCGAGGTGCTGCCCCCGGTCGTCGAGCGGGTGGCGATCGCGGTCGCCCTCGTGGCGCTGGTCTGGTCGTTCGGGGTGTCGGTCGTGTGGCTGTGGCGCGGCGCCCGCACCCTTCCGGTCCGCTGACAGACTCCCGCCGTGGCGCCCCCGTTCCCGGCGATCGTCTTCGACCTCGACGGCACCCTGACCTCGCCGGGCACCACGCGCCCCGCGCCCGGGGTGGTGGCGCTGGTGCAGACGCTGCACGCTCGCGGGGTGCCGCTGGCCCTCGCGACCTCGGCCGGCACGGCCGCCGCCCGGCGGGTGCTCGACGACCTCGGCCTGCTCGGGTGCTTCGGCAGCGTGGCGGGGCGCGGGGTCGACGGGGTCCTCGCGGGCAAGGACGCCGTGGTCGGCGAGGCCCTGCTCGGGCTCGGGATCACCGATGCCGCGCCGGGCAGCGTGCTGGTCGGCGACAGCCCCGCCGACGTCGAGGCCGCTGTCGCGCACGGCCTGGTGCCGGTCGGCGTCGCCTGGGGCGGCGGGTCGCCGGAGGCCTTGCGCGCGGCCGGGGCGCGCGTGGTGCTGGAGCACCCGGACGAGCTGTGGTCGGTGGAGGCATCCTGACGCTGCATCATCGACCGGTGCCCCGCTGGGTCCTGCACCTCGATCTCGACTCGTTCTTCGCCTCCGCCGAGCAGCTGACCCGTCCGACGCTGCGCGGGCGGCCGGTGCTCGT
>CADCTH010000190.1 GCA_902805495.1 uncultured Actinomycetospora sp. | reverse complement strand
TCGGACCACTGCCCCTCGGGAAGGTTGCGGGCGACGGTGTCGGGGTCGCCGGGGCCCTGGGCGCGCCAGCCGATGTGGCCGAGGCCGGGCTCGGGGCCCTCGGTGACCTCGACGGAGTGCTGGAACCACTCGGCCCAGCCGCGCAGGTAGGCGCTCTGGCCTTCCTGGCCGGACTGCTCGAGACCGAGGACGTTGCGGAACCACTCGACGGTCTCGGCGGGGCGGGGGCTGAAGATCTGGACGTGGGCGAGCTGGGAGACCAGGACCTCGGTCACGGTGTTGCTCCTCGGGTCGGAGGGGTCAGTCGGTGATGAGGGCGAGCTGCTTGTTGATCTCGGCGGGGTTGGTGTCGCCGACGACCTTCTGCAGGAAGGGCGTGTGGTCGAACACGAGGTCGCGCAGTGGCTGCAGGACGCGCGGGGTGTGGTGGAACATCTGGCCGTTCATGTAGGCCATCCGGACCTGGAACGTGGTGTGGTCGCGGCGCGGGTCCTCGTAGGCGGCCAGCGCCCGCGCGACGGCGGTGGCGTCGGCGAGGTCGACACCGCGCAGGGCGCGGCCGACGAAGTAGCCGTCCTCGATGGCCATGCCGGCGCCATAGGCCGCGTAGGGCGACGTCGCGTGGGCGGCGTCGCCGACCAGCGTGGCCCGCCCCTGGGACCAGCGCTCGAGGTAGCCCCGGTCCCGGAGCACCCAGCGCTGCACGTTCCCGGGCTCGGTGCGCTCCATGAGCTGGGGCAGCGGGTCGACGAACTCCCGTCCGAGATCCTTCGCGCGGGCCAGGAGGTCGGCCGGCGCCGGCGCGTCGGGATCGGTGGCCTCGAGCACCCACCATTGGTGCCCGTGACGGCCCTTGTAGCGGATCGAGGTCCAGCTGCCCTGGACCTCGCGTCCGTGGCCGATGACGCAGGTGTTGGGCTCGGTCGCGACGTCGGCGAAGGTGAAGCCCGCGATGACGTGGAGCCGGTGCTCACGCTTGGGGGAGTCGTCCCACAGGGTGCGCCGGACCAGGGAGTCGATGCCGTCGGCGCCGACGAGGACGTCCGTCTCGTGGGTGGTGCCGTCGGCGAAGTGGAGGGTGACCGCGGTGTCGTCCTGCTCGATGCGCTCGACGGTCTGGTCGGTGCGCAGCACGCCCGGTGGGAGGGCGGCGAGCATCCGCTCGTAGAGCTCGGGGCGCAGCAGCCCGATGAAGCCGCCGCCGATGCCGTACTGCGCCTCGATCGCGGGGTCGCTCTTGACGGTGGCGCGCACTCTGCCGCGGCTGTTGCGGAACTGGGTGCGGCACGGGGCGCCGAGGTCGTCGGTGTCGACGCCCAGCAGGCCCAGGGCCTTGAGAGGCGGCGGCCAGAGGTTGAGCACGTTGCCCGCCGGTCGGGCCTCCCGGTAGCGCTCGAAGATCACCACGTCGTGACCGGCCTGGTGGACCGACAGGGCGGTGGCCATCCCTGCCGGGCCGCCGCCGAGGACGGCGACCCGCCCGCGGCGTGCGGAGTCGGGAGAGGACATCGGTGTCTCCTTCGGAGTGCTCACGCCGGGACGGCGACGAGCTCGGCGATGCGGCGGGTGAGGCCGGGGACATCGCCCTGGACGTGGTCGAGGTTCCACTGAGCCATCTGCAGGGAGGCCTCGACGACGGCCCGGACCCGTTCGTAACGGCGGGCGGTGAAGGCCGTCAGGGCGTCGTCGAGCGTGTCCCCGGTGGCGACGAGGTCCCCGAGGACCTCGGCGTCCTCGAGGGCGGCGGCGGCGCCCTGGGCGATGGTGGGCGGGCAGACGTGCACGGCGTCGCCGACGAGGCCGACGCGGCCGCGGTGCCCGAGCGCGTCGCGCAGGTGGGTCTCGAACCAGGTGTAGTTCAGGCGTCCCGGGTCGTCGAACCGCTCGCGGACCTCGTCCCACGGACCGTGGTAGGCCCGGGACAGCTCGCGGAAGGCGTCGAGCTGCTGGTCCGGGGTCTGCGACGTCCGGTCCTGCGCGTCCTCGACGAGGAACCAGTAGGCGGTGTCCGGTCCGGTCGGGGTGATGCCGGCGATGTAGCAGGGTCCCCCGAAGAAGAGCTGGGCCGTGGTGACGTCCTCGGGTCGCGGAGCGACCATCCGCCAGGCGCCCATCCCGATGGCGCGCGTGTCCAGCGGGACGTCGAGCAGGCGCCGGGTCGAGGAGCGCACGCCGTCGGCCCCCACGACGAGGCCGTAGCGGCGCGTGGTGCCGTCGGAGAAGCGGACGTCCACCCCGTCGGCGTCCTGGTCGAGAGCCTCGACCGTCGTCGCGAAGCGGGTGGTCACGCCGACCTCGTCGGCGCGGGCCATGAGCACCCGCGCCAGGTCGGGCCGGTACATCCCCATCGTCCCGGGCAGGTCCGGTCCGCCGAAGCGGAGGTCCGGGAGCTGGGCGAGGACCGTGGCGTCCGGGTCGGCGGCGCGGACCAGCAGCCCGGAGCACTCGTACCCCAGCGCCGCGCACTCCTCGAGCACGCCGAGGCGACGCAGCACGCGCAGAGCGTTGCCCTGCAGCGTGATCCCGGAGCCGAGCGCGGAGACCTCGGGCTGGACCTCGACGAGGTCGACCGCGTCGCCGGCGTCGGCGAGCAGGACGGCGGTCGCCGCGCCGGCGGCTCCGCCACCGACGACGAGCGCGGTGTCGACAGCAGGCATGGCGGG
>CADCTH010000189.1 GCA_902805495.1 uncultured Actinomycetospora sp. | reverse complement strand
GGCTCGAGCGGCACCCGCTTCTTCACAAGCCCGTAGAGCCCGAAGCTCATCGCGAGCACGAGGGTGATCCACGGCAGCCGGCCCGTGCCGACGGTCAGGACGACCACGGCCGCGGCCGCCAGCCCGATCGCCACCCACTGGACCCGGCGCAGCCGCTCGCGCAGGACGAGCACCGCGAGCACCACCGACACCAGCGGCGTCGCGTAGTAGCCGAGGGCGGCGTCGACGACTTGGCCGTTCGTGGTCGACCAGATGTAGGTGCCCCAGTTGACCGCGATTAGCACCGAGCCGGCGGTGATGAGCGCCCAGGTCCGCCACGACAGCCCCCGCAGGTCGCCCCACCGCCGTGCGACGGTGATGACCAGCAGCATCCCGAGCAGCGTCCACGCGACGCGGTGCGCGACGGACTCGACGGCGTCCGCCGGCGCGAGCAGCGGCCAGAACGCGGGGGAGAGGCCCCACAGCGCGTACGCGCCGACGGCGGCGGCGTACCCACGGCCGGTGCCCGTCGCCGTCCCGTCCTCCGGCGGGGCGACGACGGAGCGGCTCACCTACTGCTCGTTCTCGGGCTCCGGCATGACCGCCCAGGTGTCCTTGCCCCGGAGAAGCGCTGCGAGGTCGTCCCCGCGCGCCGTGGCCTGCTCCTTGGCCGCCTCGACCTGGGCGCGGGCGCCGTCGTCGTAGGTCGCCCTGTCCACCTTGCGGAAGATGCCGGTGACGGTGTGGGTGAGGTCCTGGTCGGACAGCCGCGACAGCGCGAAGGACTGCGTGGGGTCCTCCTCACCGGCGCGGCGGACGACGACGGCGTCCTCACCGACGTCCGCGATCCTCGCCACCTCGAGCCCGCCGGTCGCCGAGCGCACGACGCCGTACTCGCCGTCGTTGCCGAAGCGGATCGGCTCGCCGTCGACGAGCTCGAGCAGCCGCTCGGCGACGTCGTCGCCCTTGCGCAGGACGTCGAACGAGCCGTCGTTGAAGATCGGGCAGTCCTGGAAGATCTCCACCAGCGAGGCGCCGCGGTGCGCGGCGGCCTGGCGCAGCACCTCGGTGAGGCCCTTGCGGTCGGAGTCCAGCGCGCGCCCGACGAACGTGGCCTCGGCGCCCAGCGCCAGCGAGACCGGGTTGAACGGGGCGTCCACCGAGCCCATGGGCGTGGACTTGGTGACCTTGCCGACCTCGGAGGTCGGCGAGTACTGGCCCTTGGTCAGCCCGTAGATCCTGTTGTTGAACAGCAGGATCGTGATGTTCATGTTGCGGCGCAGCGCGTGGATCAGGTGGTTGCCGCCGATCGACAGCGCGTCGCCGTCACCGGTCACGACCCACACCGACAGGTCCGGGCGCGTCACGGCCAGGCCGGTGGCGATCGTCGGCGCGCGCCCGTGGATCGAGTGCATGCCGTAGGTGTCGAGGTAGTACGGGAAGCGGCTCGAGCACCCGATGCCCGAGACGAACACGATGTTCTCGCGCTTGAGGTTCAGCTCGGGCAGGAAGCCGCGCACCGACGCGAGCACGGCGTAGTCGCCGCAGCCCGGGCACCAGCGCACCTCCTGGTCGGAGGTGTAGTCCTTGGCCTTCTGCGTCTCGTCGGTGGTCGGGACGAGGTCCAGACCGCCGGGAGCGGGCATGGGGAGGTCGGTGGCGGTCATGCGGGCAGGTCCCCCTTCACGGCGTCCGTGAGGACGCCGGCGAGCTCTTCGGCCTGGAACGGCAGGCCGGCGACCTTGGTGTAGGAGTGCGCGTCCACCAGGAAGCGGGCGCGCAGCAGCATCGCGAGCTGCCCGAGGTTCATCTCGGGCACCACGACGCGGCGGTAGGACCGCAGCACGTCGCCGAGGTTGGCCGGCATGGGGTTGAGGTGGCGCAGGTGGGCCTGGGCCACCGACATCCCGGCCGCGCGGACGCGACGGCAGGCGGCCCCGATCGGCCCGTACGACGAGCCCCAGCCGATGACTAGCACCTCGGCGTCACCGTGCGGGTCGTCGACGGTGATGTCGGGCACCGGGATGCCGTCGATCTTGGCCTGGCGCAGCCGGACCATGCGGTCGTGGTTGTCCGGGTCGTAGGAGATCGTGCCGCGCCCGTCGGCCTTCTCCAGGCCGCCGATGCGGTGCTCGAGCCCGGCGGTGCCCGGGATCGCCCACGGGCGGGCCAGGGTGTCGGCGTCGCGCAGGTAGGGCCAGAACTCCCCGGACCCGTCCGGGGCGTTCGGCTCGGTCGCGAAGGTCACCGACAGGTCGGGGAGGTCGTCGACGTCGGGCACGCGCCACGGCTCGGAGCCGTTGGCGATCGAGCCGTCGGAGAGCACGAACACCGGCGTGCGGTAGGCCAGCGCGATCCGGGACGCCTCGAGCGCGGCCTCGAAGCAGTCCGACGGCGACTGCGGGGCGATGATCGGCACCGGCGCCTCGCCGTTGCGCCCGTACATCGCCTGCAGCAGGTCGGCCTGCTCGGTCTTGGTGGGCAGGCCCGTCGAGGGCCCGCCGCGCTGGACGTCGAGGATCAGCAGCGGCAGCTCGAGGGCCACCGCCAGCCCGATCGTCTCGGACTTCAGCGCGACACCCGGGCCGGACGTCGACGTGACGCCCAGGGCGCCGCCGAACGACGCGCCCAGTGCCGCCCCGATGCCGGCGATCTCGTCCTCGGCCTGGAACGTCGTGACCCCGAAGCCCTTGTGCTTGGACAGTTCGTGGAGCACGTCGGAGGCCGGGGTGATCGGGTAGGTGCCGAGGAACAGCGGCAGCCCCGACTGCTGTCCGGCAGCGACCACGCCGTAGGCCAGCGCCAGGTTGCCGGTGATCTGGCGGTAGGTGCCCTCGGCCAGCCGGGCCGGGGCGACCTCGTAGGTGACCGCAAAGCTCTCGGTGGTCTCGCCGTAGTTCCAGCCCGCGCGGAAGGCCAGGATGTTGGCCTCGGCGAGGTCGGGCTTCTTGGCGAACTTCTCGCGCAGGAACTGCTCGGTGGCGTCGGTGCCGCGGTGGTACATCCACGACAGCAGCCCGAGCGCGAACATGTTCTTCGCCCGCTCGGCGTCCTTCTTGCTCATGCCCGTGGGCTCGAGCGCGCCGCGCGTCAGCGTCGCCATCGCGACCTGGTGCACCGTGTAGGGCTCCAGCGAGTCGTCCTCGAGCGGGTTCGCCTCGTAGCCGACCTTCGCGAGGTTCCGCTTGGTGAACTCGTCGGTGTTGACGATCAGCATGCCGCCGTGCGGGAGGTCCTCGATGTTCGCCTTGAGCGCCGCCGGGTTCATCGCCACCAGCACGTCGGGGCGGTCGCCGGGGGTGAGGATGTCGTAGTCGGCGAAGTGGAGCTGGAAGCTCGACACGCCCGGCAGCGTCCCGGCAGGGGCGCGGATCTCCGCCGGGAAGTTGGGCAGCGTGGCCAGGTCGTTGCCGAACGCTGCGGCCTCCGAGGTGAACCGGTCGCCGGTGAGCTGCATCCCGTCACCGGAGTCACCCGCGAAACGGATGACCACCCGGTGGGTCTGGCGCACCTCCCGACCGGCCGGCCCGACGGCGGTGTCAGTGCTCATCGAACGATCGCGTCCCTTCGCGTCCTCGTCGATCTGTCCGCGGGAAAGAGCGGACCACCCAGGCTAACCTCACCCCCGGCGCGATCACCGCCGGCACGTCGCGGGTCACACGCTGGACCGTGCCAGGCGCGCTCAGTGCTTGCCGGTCGAGGCGCGCACGCGCGCGAGACCCTCCCGGAAACCGTCCGAGCGCAGCGACTCGAGCTGCGGGCCGACCTCGCCGGCGACGGCGTCGCGGTGCCGGTCGAGGTGTGCGGTGGCGCGCAGGCTCGCCTTGGTGGCGACGACGAGCTCGCGCGGCGCCGTGGCCGACGTCGCGGCCATCCGCAGCGCCTCGGTCACGGTC
Organism: uncultured Actinomycetospora sp.; assembly: GCA_902805495.1. Lineage (GTDB taxonomy): Bacteria > Actinomycetota > Actinomycetes > Mycobacteriales > Pseudonocardiaceae > Actinomycetospora. The sequence goes on along the minus strand of CADCTH010000189.1, from coordinate 2,814 downwards.
GGGGACCGCCCGTCGGCGCCCTCGCCGGTGGCCACCTTGAGTGCCAGGCCCAGCTCGACGGCCCGGGCGGCGTCGACGCGCTCGCCGCCGAGCAGCATCGCCGTCGTCACCTGGGGCCCGACGACCCGCTGCGCCATCCACGTCATGCCGCCGCCGGGGTGCGCGCCCAGGCGCAGGAAGCCGGGCTCGAAGCGGGCGCTCTCGCCGGCGATCCGCACGTCGGCGGCCAGCGCGAGGTTCAGCCCGGCGCCCACGGCGGGCCCGTCGACGGCGGCGAAGGTCGGCAGCGGGCACTCGGCCAGCGCCAGGAACCCGGCGTAGATGCGCTCCAGCGCGTCCGGGCCGGACTCGCCGGCCGCGGCCAGCTCGTCGAGGTCGCCGCCCGCACAGAAGGCGGGCTTGGGGTCGTCGTCGCCCGTGATGACCACGGCGTGCAGCGCGGTGTCGGCGCCGACCTCCTCGAGCACGGCGACGAGCCGGTCGGAGAGCGCCGTCGTCATCGCGTTGCGCCGCTTCGGGTCGGACACGGTCAGGAGGGCGACACCGTCGAGGCGCTCGACGCGCACATCCGGGACACGGAGCGGAGCGGAGCTGGACCCGTCGTCGTCTTCGGTCATGCGCGCCAGCATGCCGTGGGGTGACGCGGCTCGCGGCCACGAGGTCGTTCGCATGGGTAACGTGCGGCGCGTGCCGACCTCCACCATCGAGCCGCCCGCCGACGCGGAGGCGCCGCAGAAGCACCCCAAGGCGCCCGGCCCCGGCGAGCGGACGCGGGAGCACCACAGCCAGTGCCGTGGCTGCGCCGACGTGCCCGGCAGCCTGCGCATCCGCTCGTGGGTGGAGGACGACGGGGTGTCGGTGCGCAGCCGCTTCGACGTGCTCGACGAGCACCAGGGCGGCCCCGGCCTCCTGCACGGCGGCCTGCTGATGACCGCCTTCGACGACTCGCTGGGCACCGCCCACACCCAGGTCGTGCGCACCGCGGTGACGGCGCGCATGGAGACCGACTTCCGCCGCCCGGTGCCCGTCGGGACGACGCTGTGGCTGCGCAGCCGCGTGGACGCCGTCGTCGGGCGCAAGGTCTACACGTCGGCGACGGCGTACCTCGGGGAGCTCGACGGCGAGGTCGCCGGCACCGCGCGGGCGCTGTTCCTCGTCGTCGGGGCCGAGCACTTCCTGCGCCACAGCCGCCCCGAGGACCTCGAGGCCCTTGGCGCCAGCCGCGAGGTCATCGAGGCGCGCGCGCGGGCTCTTGACGTCCGCTCCGCCCCGGCGCTGAGATGCGTCCAGCGTCGCGTCCGGGCCGGTGTCAGACCGGCGGATGGAGGCGCCGGAGCCCTGGAGTCCCCCACCCCATGGCTGTTCGCATCGACCACCTCGCGCTCGCCGCCCACGACGCCCGCGCGTCCGCCCAGTTCCTCGCCGACGTCCTCGGCCTACCGGACCCGCACCCCTGGGGCCCGTTCATCGCCGTCGACGTCGACGAGACGTTCACGATCGACTACGCCGCCCCGCCGATCGACTTCCCCGGCCAGCACGTCGCGTTCCTCGTCGGCGAGGACGAGTTCGACGAGATCCTCGGCCGGCTCCAGCTGGGCGGGATCACCTACTGGGCCGACCCGCACCGGCGCTGGGTCGGGGAGCACAACACCCACGACGGCGGGCGCGGTCTGTACTTCGACGACCCGGCGGGCCACCACCTCGAGGTGATCACCCGCCGGTACGGGTCCGGTGGCTGAGGTCCGGCGCGCCGGGGTCGACGACGCGGAGGTCGTGGCGGCCCTGCTGCACGACTTCAACACCGAGTTCGACACCCCGACGCCCGGCGTCGCCGTCCTGACCCGGCGCCTGCGGACACTGCTTCCCGGCGGCGATCTCGTCGCCCGCCTGCGCGGCGACCCGCCGGACGGGTTCGCGGTCGTGTCGTTCCGGCCCAACGTCTGGTTCGACGCGCCCGTCGCCCTGCTCGACGAGCTCTACGTCCGCCCCGACCTCCGCGGACGACGCATCGGGCACGCCCTCATCGAGGCGGTCGAGGCGCTGGCGGCCGAGCGCGGCGGGCGGGTCGTCGAGGTCAACGTCGACGGCGAGGACACCGACGCCCGCCGCTTCTACGCCGCGCACGGCTACGTCCACATCGAGCCCGGCGCGACGGAGCCGAGCTACTACTACGTCAAGGAGTGGTGAGGACCCCGAGGCCGGCCGGGGTCCGACCCCGAGGTGCGCGGCGCCGGGGGGCGCCACGGTGAGGTCCATGCGCCTCGCCACCCGCCAGACCGCCCGCCTCACCCGTGTGTTCCTGCTCGCCGACCAGGAGGCGGCTCGCGACGACGCCGCCCGCGTCGGGACCGCCCACCTCCTGCTCGCCCTCGTCCGCGACGAGCACGAGCACGGCGGGCGCCTCGCCGACCGCGTCGACGTCGGCGAGGTGCGCGCCGAGGTCGCAAGCCGCCCGGTCCGGACCGGTGGAACCGGACGGCGGGCGTGGACCCCGGCCGCGGTCGCCGCGGTCGACGTCGCCCTCCGCGCCGCCGCGCGCGCGGGCGGCGAGCCCGTCGTCGGTGTGCGCCACCTCCTGCTCGGCGTGCTCGCCGACGAGGCCGACGACGCGGCCGCCGTGCTGCGCGCGCTCGACGTCGACGTCGCCGACCTCGTGGCCGGGGCGCTCGCGGACCTCGGGGCGGACGTCGCCGTCCTGCGGTGACCAGGAGCGGACCGTGGGCGTCGCAGGACGCCCCGGCCTCCTCGCGGCAACGGCCGTCGGCGGCGCGACCGTCGCCCGCCACGCGCGCACGGGTGGCCGGCACCGCCGGG
>CADCTH010000188.1 GCA_902805495.1 uncultured Actinomycetospora sp. | reverse complement strand
CGCTGCCTCTGCCCGCACTGCCCGCACTGCCCGCACTTCCCGCACTGCCCGCACTGCCCGTCCTGCCCCCCGGCCCGGCGCCGCTCGCGCCCGCCGAGCTGGGCGCGCTCGCGGGCACCGGGCCCGGCGCCCTGGTCGCCGCGCCGGTACCGGCCGCGACGCCGGTGGCCGATCCGGTGCCGGTCGTGGTGGTCTTCACGCCCTGACGGCCGGAGGACGGGGCGCCCGGCGACGCCGAGGGGCACGTTCGCAGGGGCCGGCGCCTGTCGATCATGCGCAACGTGCTCCTCGCGCCCCGGCACGTCGCGACGCTCCCCCGCGACCGCCCGCCACCACTCGACAGCGGGGCTCCGGCGACGGAGGGTGCAGAGGTGACCGCCACGGACAGCCCCCCGGACGCCACCGCGCTGGCGAGCCGCGTCGAGGAGTTCCTCGCCGAGCACGACCCGTCGACCACCGAGCCCGCGGAGTTCCTGCGCGAGCGCTTCGCCGCCGGGCTGGCGTGGGTGCACTACCCCGCCGGTCTAGGCGGCCTCGGCGCCGAGAACGGCCTGCAGGCCGCCGTCGACCAGGCGTTCGCCGAGGCCGGCGCGCCGGAGAACCGCCCGCGCCTCAACGTCATCGGCCTGGGCATGGCCGCGCCGACGATCCTGCGCTTCGGCGACGAGGCCCAGCAGCAGCGCTGGCTCCCGTCGCTGTGGACCGGCGAGGACATCTGGTGCCAGCTGTTCAGCGAGCCCGGCGCGGGCTCGGACCTCGCGGGCGTGGGCACCAGCGCCGTGCGCGACGGTGAGGGCTGGGTGCTCAACGGGCAGAAGGTGTGGACCTCGATGGCACACCACGCCCGCTGGGGCATCCTGCTCGCCCGCACCGACCCCGAGGCGCCCAAGCACCGCGGCCTGAGCTACTTCGTCGTCGACATGACCGCGCCCGGCGTCGAGGTCCGCGGGCTGCGGCAGATCACCGGCGAGGCCGAGTTCAACGAGGTCTTCCTGACCGACGTCCGCGTCCCCGCCGACCAGCGCCTCGGCGAGGTCGGGCAGGGCTGGGCGGTCGCGCAGTACACGCTGATGAACGAGCGCGTCGCGATCGGCGGCGGCACGCTGCCCCGCGAGAGCGGCGCCGTCGGCCCGCTGACCGCGCGCTGGCGGGAGCACCCCGAGGCGCGCACCCCCGGGCTGCGCGACCGGCTCCTGCGCCTGTGGGTGCAGACCGAGGCCGCGCGCCTGACCGCCGAGCGCCTCGGCCAGCAGCAGGCCGCCGGCCAGCCGGGCCCGGAGGGCTCCGGCGTGAAGATCACTTTCGCGCGGCTGAACCAGGAGTGCTCGTCGCTCGAGCTCGAGCTGCGCGGCGAGGACGGCCTGCGCTACCCCGACTACACCGAGCGCCGCCCCGAGGTCGAGGACTACGCCTCCCGCGACGCCGGGTGGCGCTACCTGCGGTTCCGCGCCAACTCCATCGAGGGCGGCACGTCGGAGATCCTGCGCAACGTCGTCGCCGAGCGCGTGCTCGGCCTGCCCGCCGAGGCCCGCGCCGACAAGGACGTCCCGTGGAAGGACCTGCCGCGATGACCGCTCCTGCGACCCCCACCACCGGTGACCTCCTCTACTCCGACGTCGAGGACGACCTGCGCGCGAGCGTGCGCGCCCTCGTCGACAAGCAGGCCCCCTGGGACGCGGTCCTCGCGCGCACCGACACCGACGAGGCCGTCGACACCGATCTCTGGAAGCGCCTCACCGGCGAGATCGGCGTCGCCGGCCTCGCCGTGCCCGAGGACCGCGGCGGCGCCGGCGCGACGTGGCGCGAGGCCGCCGTCGTCGCCGAGGAGCTGGGCCGCGCCGTCGCGCCCGTGCCGTACCTCGGCACGGTCGTGGCGACGGCCCTGCTGCTGGGCACCGGGGAGGACGAGCTGCTCGCGGCGGTCGCCGCCGGCGAGCGCGCCGCCGTCCTCGCGGTCGGCGCCACCCACGGCGCCGGGAGCCCGGTGCCCGTGACCGTGCAGCGGCAGGGCGCGGGGGACCTCCTCGCCGGCACCGTGACCGCCGTCGTCGACGCCGTGACCTCCGACGTGCTGCTCGTGCCCGTCGACGCGGCGGGCGGGCTCGCGGTCGTCGAGGCCGACGGGGACGGGGTCACGCGCACCACGAGCGAGTCCCTCGACATGACCCGCCGGCTGACCGACATCACGCTCGACGGCGCCCCGGCACGGATCGTGGAGGGCGGTGACATGGGCCGGGACGTCGACCGGGCCCTGCGCATCGGGGCCGCGATCCTCGCCTCCGAGCAGCTCGGCCTCGCCGAGCGCTGCCTCGCCGACACCGTCGAGTACCTGCGCACGCGCCACCAGTTCGGCCGGGCGCTGGCGTCGTACCAGGCGCTCAAGCACCGTCTCGCCGACCTCTGGGTGGCGATCACCCAGGCCCGTGCGACGGCCCGCTACGCCGCCCGGTGCGCGGCCGACGACTCGCCCGACCTGCCCGTGGCCGCGGCGGTCGCGCAGGCCCACTGCTCGGAGGTCGCGCTGCTCGCGGCCGAGGAGGCCCTGCAGCTGCACGGCGGCATCGGGTTCACGTGGGAGCACCCGGCGCACCTGTTCCTCAAGCGCGCCCGGGCCGACGCCCTGATCCTCGGGTCGGCGGACCACCACCGCACGGTGCTGGGCGACCTCGTGGGCCTGCCGCGCTGACCGCCGGGCGTCACCTACCGTGGCGCCGGTGGCCCCCCTCCTGACCTCGGACGACCTCGACGGCCTCGGCGCCGACGTCGAGACCGCGCGCGACCCGCGGCGTCACGCCCGGGACCTGGTCGACGCGGTCGCGGCGGGCCGGCTCGCCGACCCGGACGACGCCGGCTACGCGTTGAGCCTGGCGGCCGAGGCCCACGAGCTCGCCGGGGACCCCGACGAGGCCCTGGCCCTGTCGTCCCGCGCGGTCGCGGCCGCCGCGGAGACCATCGACGCGCACTGGCTGCAGGCGATGCACGCCGAGCGGTTGCTGCGGCGCGGCCGTGAGGAGGAGGGCATGGCCGCGCTCACGGCGCTGCGGCCGCTGCTGCACCGCGACGCGACCGCCGCGGTGTTCGTCGTCGAGGCGCTCACCGAGAACGGGCGCGGCGAGATCGCCGAGCAGTGGCTCACGGCCGCCCTGCTCACCGCGATGGAGCGCGAGGAGCGCCTCCCGGAGGGGTCCGACGAGCAGCTCGACGCCGCGGACGTGGTGGACGAGCTGGTCATCCGGCGCCGTGGCGTCCGGGCCCACCTCGGTCTCGCGCCCGACGAGTACGACGCGCTCGCCGACGACCTGGACGCCGCCCCGGACCTCGTGTTCTTCCCGCAGGCGGCCCTCGGCCGGCTCCTCGCCGCCCAGCCGGCGCAGGCCGACGAGCTCGGGCGCGACTGGGATGCCCACCGCGCGATGGTCGAGGGCGAGCTGCAGGACGCGGACGCCGACGGCGAGGTCCTCGAGGTCGAGGTCGCGACGCCGGCGCTGCTGGCCGCGATGCTCGCCGACCCCGACTCCCCTGACGGCCCCGAGCCCGATCCCGGCCCGCGGCTCGCCTGGCCCCCGGGACGCAACGACCCGTGCTGGTGCGGGTCCGGCGCCAAGTACAAGAAGTGCTGCCTGCCGCGCGGCCGCGACCGGG
>CADCTH010000187.1 GCA_902805495.1 uncultured Actinomycetospora sp. | reverse complement strand
GGGGGCGACGTCGCGCAGGCGCCCGCGGCCGTCGACGAGGCGCAGGGCCGCCGCGGCCGCCGACAGCGAGCCGAGCGCGGCGCCGACGCCGTGCAGGCCGACGGCCAGCGCGCCCCCGATCGTCGGCGCGGCCAGCTCCAGCGGCGCCTCGAGGGCGAGGTACCGCGCCGTGAGCTCCTCGTGCAGCTCGCCCAGCGTGGTGCCGGCGCGGACGCGGACCGTGGGGCGGTCCGCCGTGCCGCCGATGCCGGTGACCCCGCGGAACGCGGAGAGGTCGACGTGGACGCCGTCGGTGACGGCGATGGCGCTGAAGGAGTGCCCGGCGCCGATCGGTCGGACGGTCTGGCCCCGCTCGGCGGCGCGGCGCACGACGCCCGAGACCCCGCTGTCGTCCAGCGGGCGCACCGTCGCGGTCGGCCGGCACTGCTGGCCTCCGGACCAGTTCGTCCACACGGCGGCCACCCTAGGGTCCGTACCCGGTCGGCGTCGTCCTGCGGGCGGTGACCGCCCGCCGCGGATCGCGGCGGGCGGTCAGCCGATCCCGCGTCAGGAGGCCAGCGAGCCGATGGCCACGTCCACGCCGTCGACGACGTTGCGGCGGACGCGGTCGCCCGCGTCGCGCAGCCGGTCGCCGGCGTTGTCGGTCGAGCCGGTGAGGTCGCTCGTGCGCTCGGCGAGCTTGCGGGCGGCACGGCGGCCGCGCCAGCCCAGCGACGGCTTCCCCTCGGTGTCGACCGCGGCGAGGATCAGGCCGCCGAGGATGCTGATGTTCTTGAGGAACTGCTGCTGCTCGCCGGTCTTCTCGGTCGGGTCGGACTTCTCCCAGAACGGGTGCCCGGCGATGGTGGTGGGGATGATGCTCGCGGCGAGGGCCAGCGACGCCGTGCGCGGGAACTTGTTGATCGCCAGCAGCGTGCCGGCCGCGATCTTCACGCCGGCGTCGATGCGCACCAGCTGATCGGGCTCCGACGGCACCTGGTCGGGCAGCTGTGGGGCGGCCTTCTCCAGCAGCGGCGAGGCCTTGGCGACGCGCGGCTCGGGGTTGAGCAGGGTGTCGACCCCGCCCTTGATGAAGATGGCGGCCAGCATGGGCCGGGCGAGACGGCGGATGAGCACGAGGGCGACCTCCACGGGCGCGACTGACGACGGCGGCGGACCCGGAACCCGCGGCGCCCGTGAAGGGGCACCGTCGGGGCCGCGCGGAGGCCGCAGCATAGCTCTCGCGCTGGGAGCCCCCGGGATCGCGCTCGCCCGGAGCGCGGGCCGCCCCGGTGTGGGGCGGCCCGTCGATCCATACCCGACCGGCGGCTCAGCGACGCAGCGCGTGCCGTCCGGTGCGGACCTCCTCGCGGCGCCAGGTGTGGCGGCCGCCGTCGGACGGGGCGTCGGCCCCGGTGGCGTTCATCGGGCGGCGGCGGCGCTCGGCGCGCCGGCGCAGCTCGTCCTCGGCGCGCTCGGCGAGCGCCGCGGAGCTCGACCCGTCGACCGCGGGCGGCGGCACCGTCGGGACGTCCTGCAGGCCGCGCCGCGCGCCGTACCGTGCCGAGCCGTCCTGCACCGGCAGCGCCCCGGAGCCCGGGTGGGGCTCGGGGACGTGGACCGCGTCGCGTCGCGCCGGGCGCCGGCGCGGCGCGGCGCGCGACCGGTCGACGGTCAGCTCGTGGAAGATCGGCGTGGGCTCGGCGTCCCGGTCCAGCGTCGCCAGCGCCCGGTCACCGACGGTCGGCCGCTCGGGGCGCACGCGGTCGCCGCCGCCGTGCCCGCGCAGCGCCCCGATGCCCGCGCCCGGCCGGTCCAGCGGCGAGGCCTCGTCCCACACCCACGTGCCGTAGGCATCGAGGCGCCACCCGCCGCCGACGCCACCGGACCCCTGGTCGTCCCGCCACACCCACATGATCCCTTGACCTCCCCGACTGCTGATCCTTCGGCGTCTCGTCGCCGCTGCCGCCGAACGGCGCAACGACGTGGCGCTTCTGGTCCTCTCAACGGCAGGGACCTGGAGGGACTTGGGGCCTCGATTTGTGCGACACGGCCATTCGGCCGCGACACGCCGACGGATCCCCCGGCCGAGTGTCACCCCGAGGGGGCGTTCCGGGCGCCGGGGAGGTTTGGGCGGACCCCGGACGCCCTGCGCGGGCGGTCCGGCACTGCGCCGCCGCCCGCCGGGGGCCACGATCGTCGCTGTGCGATGCGTGGTGACCGGGGCGACGGGCTACATCGGCGGGCGCCTCGCGCCGCGGCTGGCCGCGGAGGGCCACGAGGTGCGCTGCGTGGTGCGCACGCCGGAGAAGATGCGCGACGTCCCGTGGGCGAAGCAGGTCGAGATCGTGCGCGGCGACGTGCTCGACGAGGAGTCGATGCGCGCCGCCTGCCGGGGCGCCGACGTCCTCTACTACCTCGTGCACTCGCTCTCGGAGAGCGGCTTCGCGGCCGTCGACCGGCAGGCCGCGATGATCAGTGCGCAGGCGGCGCGCGAGGCCGGCGTCTCGCGGATCGTGTACCTGGGCGGCATGCACCCGGAGGGGGTCGAGCTCTCCGAGCACCTCGCCTCGCGCGCCGAGGTCGGCGAGATCTTCCTGCGCTCCGGCGTCCCGACGGTCGTGCTCCAGGCCGCCGTGATCCTCGGCTCGGGGTCGGCGAGCTTCGAGATGCTGCGCTACCTCACCGAGCGGCTGCCGGTGATGCTGACGCCGTCGTGGGTGCACCACCGCGTCCAGCCGATCGCGATCCGCGACGTGCTGCACTACCTGGTCCGCGTCGTCACCGTGCCGCCCGAGGTCAACCGGACCTTCGACATCGGCGGCCCCGACGTCCTGACCTACCTGCGGATGATGGAGGGCTTCGCCGAGGTCGCCGAGCTGCCGCGGCGCACGATGCTGCCGGTGCCCGTGCTGACGCCGCGGCTGTCCTCGCACTGGGTCAACCTCGTCACCCCGGTGCCGCGCTCGACCGCGGTGCCACTGATCGACTCGCTGATCCACGAGGTCGTGGCGCGCGAGCACGACATCGACCGGTTCGTCGCGCAGCCCGAGGGCGGGCTGACCGGGTTCCACCGCGCCGTCCAGCTGGCGCTGCAGCGCATCAGCAGCGGTCAGGTCGAGACGCGCTGGTCGGGCGCCAACGCGAGCTACGCGCCGTCGGACCCGCTGCCCTCGGACCCGTCGTGGGCGGGCGGGAGCGTCTACAGCGACGTCCGCGAGCGGGCCTCGTCCGCCTCCGCCGAGCACGTCTGGGATGTCGTCACCGGTATCGGCGGCGAGCGGGGCTGGTACTCGTTCCCGCTCGGCTGGTGGGCGCGCGGCGTCCTGGACCGGCTGGCCGGCGGGGTCGGGCTGCGCCGGGGGCGGCGCGACGCGGACTTCCTCAAGGTCGGCGACGCGCTCGACTGGTGGCGGGTCGAGGAGTGCGTCGACCCCGACGCCGACGACGACGTCCGCGGGGGGCTCGACCTCGCCGACGGCGAGCGGCTGCTGCGGCTGCGCGCGGAGATGAAGGCGCCGGGGCTCGCGTGGCTCGAGCTGCGCGTCGCGCCCGACGGCACCGGCTCGCGCTACCGGCAGCGGGCCATCTTCTTCCCGCACGGGCTGGCGGGGCACGCGTACTGGTGGGTGATCGCGCCGTTCCACGTGCTGGTGTTCGGCGGGATGGAGCGGCGCATCGTCGCCGCCGCCGAGCGGGCGGAGCGCGGCGAGGACCCGGAGCCGCCCAGCGGCCCGCTCGCGCGCCTGCGCGACCGCCGCACGCGCCGCGACGCGGTCCGCGCCCGACCCTCGGTGGTGCGCACCGGCTCGTGAGGTGCGCTCCGCGCACGTGAGCAGAAATCAGTGCTCCAGCACCGATTTCTGCTCACGTGCCGCAGGCACCTACGCCGCGGAGTCCAGCGTCGCGACGGTCTGGCGGTCGAGCTCGAGGGACGCGGCCGCGCAGTTCTCCTCGAGGTGGTCCAGCGAGCTGGTGCCCGGGATCGGCAGCATCACCGAGCTGCGCTGCAGCAGCCACGCCAGCGCGACCTGGGCCGCGGTGGCGCCGAGCGCCTCGGCGGCGCGGTGCGCGGCGTTGCCGGGCTCGGCGAGGTTGCCCGCGTCCGCCGGCGCCCACGGGATGAACCCGATGCCGTGCGCGGTGCAGTGGCGCAGCACGTCGTCCGAGGTCCGGTCGACGAGGTTGTAGCGGTTCTGCACCGACGCGACGTCGACGATGCGCCCGGCCGCCTCGATCTCGGCGACCGAGACCTGGCTCAGACCGACCTCGCGGACCTTGCCCTCGCGCTGCAGGTCGGCGAGCAGGCCGAACTGCTCGTCGGCGGCGACGTGCGGGTCGACGCGGTGGAGCTGGAAGAGGTCGAGGGTCTCCACGCCGAGGCGGCGCAGGCTCATCTCGGCCTCCTGGCGCAGGTAGTCCGGGCGCCCGCAGGGGATCCAGCGGTTGGGCCCGGTGCGCAGCAGGCCGGCCTTCGTCGCGACGGTGACGCCCCGGTACGGGTAGAGCGCCTCGCGGACGAGCTCCTCGCTGACGTACGGGCCGTAGGAGTCGGCGGTGTCGACGAAGTCGACGCCGAGGTCCGCCGCGCGCCGCAGCACCGCGATCGCGTTGTCCGGGTCCTTCGGCGGGCCCCAGATGCCCTCGCCGGTCAGCCGCATCGCGCCGTACCCGAGACGGTGCACGGTGAGGGTGCCGCCCAGCGTGTACGTGCCGGAAGCGGCCGCGACGGCCTGCGTGTCGGTCATCTGCTCTTCCTCCCCGGCAGTGTTCGGTCACCGCCGTGGGATCCACTCTGGCACCACCGCGAGCGGGACGTCGGGGGTGGTGGCGCATCTCCCACCGACCGCCCGGTCTGTCGTCCGCACGTGTCACGTACCGGGCATCCAGCGGGCCGTCAGGGCCAGTCCCTCCTCGATCCCGCGGGCGGTGAAACCGAGCGCGCGGGCGGCCTCGTCGCGCACCCGGTACCCCCCGAGGTGGCCGTACACGACCGAGCGATCCGCGAAGGGCGGCGCGTCCCCGGCGAGCTCGCTGCCCTGCGGCAGGGCCCGCACCCGGTGCGGGCTGCCGGCCTGCGCGCAGTAGGTGTCGAGCACGGTCGGGAACGACGCGACCTCGCCGCAGAGCACGTAGCGCCGCCCCGCCCGCCCGTGCTCGAGGGCCAGCAGCTGGCCGGCCGCGACGTCCTCGGCGAGCACCCAGCCGACGCGGGTGTCGACGATGTCGCCGACCTCGCCGCGCGCCGCCGCGCCCAGCAGCCGGTCGTAGCTGTACGGCCCGCGGGGCGACGGCCCGTAGACGTTGACGACGGTGGCGACGACCGCGTCGACCTCGCCGGCGGCGACGGCGTCGAGCACCACCGCCTCGGCCTCGGCCTTCGTCGTCGAGTACGTGTCGGTGAGCGCGGTCCCGCCCGACGCGTCCTCGTCCACCAGGCAGCCGGGACCCGCGGGGTCGGGCACACAGATCGCGGCGCTGGTCGAGGTGTGCACGAGGCGCCGCACCCCCGCCCGCCGCGCCGCCTCCACGACCCGCCGGGTGCCGCCGACGTTGAGCTCGTGCGCCTCCGGCCCGGGCGCCCCGACCGCTGCGGCGAGGTGCAGGACGCCCTCGCAGCCGTCCATCGCCCGGACCAGGGCCTCACCGTCGGCCAGGTCGGCGGCCACCCGCTCGGCGGCGGCGGGCAGCACGTCGGCCCGGGCCGGGTCGCGGACGACCGCCCGCACCGCGTACCCCCGCTCGTGCAGCAGGGCCACCACGGCCGACCCGACGAAGCCCGTGGCACCGGTGACGAGGAGCATCTGCGGATCGTGGCACGGAACGTCCCGTCGGAGGCCCCTCGATGACCACCAACCGCGTCGTCCTCACCACCACCGACTCCGCCGACGAGGCCGAGCGCCTCGGGCGGGTCCTGGTCGACGCGCGGCTGGCGGCCTGCGTGCAGATCGGCGGCCCGGTGCGCAGCGTGTTCCGGTGGGAGGGCGCGGTGTCGGTGGAGCCGGAGTGGCAGCTGTGGCTCAAGACCGACGCGTCGCGCGTCGACGACCTCACCGCCCGCCTCGTCGCCGAGCACACCTACGACGTCCCGGAGGTGCTCGTGCTGCCCGTCGTCGGCGGGCACGGGCCCTACGTGACGTGGGTGACCGAGGAGGTCACGCGGCCGCAGGACGGTTAGCCTCGGCAACGATGTCCTCGCCGGTGGTCGCTCTCCAGCCGCCGGCGGCGCTGCGTCGGGGCGACCCGGGCTTCCGCCCCATCGCGGTCGGGCTCTTCTTCGCCGGCGTCACGACGTTCGCGCTCCTCTACGCGACGCAGCCGCTGCTGCCGGCGCTGGTCGCGGCGTACGGGGTGTCGCCCGGCTCCGCCTCCCTGTCGGTGTCGGTGACCACCGCCGCGCTCGCGCTGGGCGTCATCCCCGCGGGCGCGCTGTCGGAGCGGTGGGGCCGCCGGCCGGTCATGGTGTGGTCGTTGTCGGCCGCGGTGGTGCTGGGCCTCGCCGCGGCGCTGGCACCGGGCCTCGAGCTGCTGCTCGTGCTGCGCGCGCTCGAGGGCCTGGCGCTGGCCGGGATGCCCGCGGTCGGGATGGCCTGTCTCGCCGACGAGATCGACGGCGAGCACCTGGGCGCGGCGATGGGCCTCTACGTCGCGGGGAACTCGGTCGGCGGCTTCGGCGGACGCCTCGTGGTCAGCGCGGTCGCCGACCTCACCGGCTCGTGGCGCTGGGCGCTCGCCGGCGTCGCGCTGCTGTCGGCGGCCGGCCTCGCGGCGTTCGCCGCCGTGCTGCCCCCCTCGCGCCGCTTCCGCCCGACGCCCGTGGGCCGGCGGGCGCTGCTCGGCGAGGTCCGCTCCCACCTCGCCGACCCCGTGCTGCGCCGCCTCTTCGCGGTCGGCCTGCTCGTCATGGGCGTGTTCGTCTGCGCCTACAACTACGTGACCTTCCTGCTGCTCGCGCCACCGTTCCGCCTGCCCGCGCTCGTCGTCGGCTTCGTCTTCGTGCTCTACGCGCTGGGCACCGCCACCTCGACGCGCACCGGCCGTCTCGCCGACCGCGTCGGCACCCGCGCGGTGCTGCTCGGCGCGGTCGGGGTGGCCGCGATCGGCGCGGTGGCGACGCTGGCGTCGCTGCTGTGGCTCGTGATCGCCGGCCTGGCCCTGCTGACCGTCGGGTTCTTCGCCGCGCACACCGTCGCCAGCGCCGAGGTCGGCCGCCGCGCCGAGCACGGCCGGGCCGTCGCCTCCGGGCTCTACCTCGGCGCCTACTACGTGGGCTCGTCGGTGGGCGGGACGCTGGGCGGCGTCGCCTTCGGCCTCGCCGGGTGGCCCGCGACCGTGGGGTTCGTCCTCGCGCTGCTCGCCGTGGCCGCCGTCGTCGCCCGTCGCCGGTTCTGACGCTGCCCCGCCGTGCCGTGCACGCCTACCCTCACGAAGGTGAGGTGTGGCGCGGACGGCGTGGCGCCGGGGACGGTCGTCGCCGACGCGATGCTGGCGCGCCCGAAGGTGTGCGCCGCCGACCTCTCCGTCGCCGCGGCCCACGAGCTCTTCGGCGACGACCACGTGCACTCGCTGCTGGTGGTGGGCGCGGGCGTGCTGCTCGCGGTGGTGGAGCAGGCCGACCTCGCCGGCGCGCCGGCGGAGGCCGCGGCCCGCCACCACGGACGGCTCGGGGACCGCGTCGTGGGCCCGGGCGAGGACATGCTGGCGACCTGGACGGCGATGCTCGCCGACGGTCGTCGCCGCCTCGCCGTCGTCGACGAGCACGGCGTCCTGCTGGGCCTGCTCTGCCTCAAGCGCAGCGGGCGCGGGTTCTGCTCGCAGGCCGACGTCGACGCCCGCGCCCGGGAGCGCAGCGCCGTCGCGCCGTGGAGCGCGCCCTAACCGCGCGCGATGTCGCTGAACCGGCTGTAGTGCAGCTGGTGGGCGACGGTGATGGTCGCGGTGGGCCCGTTGCGGTGCTTGGCCAGGATGACGTCGGCCTCGCCGGCCCGGGGGTCGTCGCGCTCGAACGCGTCGGGCCGGCTGAGGAGCATGACCATGTCGGCGTCCTGCTCCAGCGACCCGGACTCGCGGAGGTCGGAGAGCATCGGCTTCTTGTCGGTGCGCTGCTCGGGACCACGGTTGAGCTGGCTGATCGCGACCAGGGGGACCTCGAGCTCCTTGGCCAGCAGCTTGAGCTGGCGGGAGAACTCCGAGACCTCCTGCTGGCGGGACTCGACCTTCTTGCCCGAGGTCATCAGCTGCATGTAGTCGAGGATGATCAGCTTGAGGTCGTGGCGCTGCTTGAGCCGCCGCGCCTTCGCCCGGATCTCCATGATCGTCATGTTGGGCGAGTCGTCGATGAACATCGGCGCCTCGCTGATCTCGCTCATGCGCCGCGCCAGCCGCGTCCAGTCGTCGTCGGTCATGGTGCCGGCGCGCATGTCGGCCAGACGGATCTTCGCCTCGGCCGAGAGCATGCGCATGACGATCTCGGTGCGGCTCATCTCCAGCGAGAAGACCACGCTGGTCAGGCCGTG